>DATCIH010000093.1:0-58382 GCA_036507955.1 Clostridiaceae bacterium
GAACACTTTTTCTTTTTATCATAGTAGCCATCGACGATAGATACATAAATTCTTCCGGATTTTTGAGGAGTTCTTTTTAGATACATTCGCGACACCGTCCTTTGATATTACCTATATTATACCATAATACGATTTAATACGTTATACAATTACGACTAAAATATAAAATAAAAATACCCGAAACCACTAGCAGAATCAATGGATTGGGGTTATAGTAATCTAAATGTTGCTGCAAAACTAGGGTAAATCGAGCCTATATGTGTTTTAGTAAAACGGTAGAAAACTTGATTCTTGTAAATTATAGTGATATTATTGGAGAACATATGGATGATAGAATGGAGGAAATTTGATGGATTTTACTACTATTTTTATTTCTTAAGAGAAATAAAAAATAGAAAAATTATTAGGAGTGTTAAAGATGAAGAAATTTGCATTTATTTCTGATTTTGATGGTACACTATCAGATAAAGATTTTTACGAAATTATAACTGAAAATTATGCTATAAAGGACAATGATAGTAAATACGCAGCATGGAGAAGAAAAGAGATAAATGTGGTGGATTACTTAGGCCATATTTTCAAAAATATAGATAGGGAAGAGGCAGAGATAGATCAGGATATTATGAAGATTTCCCTGGATCCTTATACTAAAGAATTTATACAAAATATCGAGAGTTATGGCATAGATTTTTATATAGTAAGTGCGGGCACTAGCTATTATATTAATAGGGTGTTTGAGAGGGAAGGTATAAAAGGAGTTAAAGTATACTCTAATGAAGGCATATATAAGGATAAGGGTATTCATTTTCAACTGGATAAAGAAAGCGAATTTTATTCTGACATCTCAGGTATTGATAAATTAAAGGTTGTAGAGAGTATAAAGAAAAATTACGATTTTATATTTTATGCAGGGGATAGTGAGCCAGATGTTAAAGCAGCTTTAATAGCTGATGTTGTATTTGCGAAAAGTAGGCTCATAAAGCTTATGGGAGACAATAATAAGGCTTGTATACCATTTTCTAGCTTTGAAGAGGTATGGAAAGAGGTAGAAAGCTATATAAAGGAGTGAGCATATCATTATGAAAAAAGAGGCTCATAAGATTTCAATTCCTTCCATACTTGAAGTTGGTAGTGGAAATATTAATAATGTTGGATATTTCATAAGTAAAGGTAATTTTAAAAAGGTTTCCTTGTATTTTGGTGAAGGAATAAATGAATTATTAGGAAATGAAATTGTTACTTCCTTAAAGGAAGTTGGTATAGAAATAGAAAACCTAGATACTATAGTGGACATTGATTTTGATTCGGTTGCTAATAGAGCATTTTCCATATCAAATCAGGTGGAAGAGCTAATTGGTATTGGAGGAGGAAAGGTCATCGATGTTGTAAAATATATGTCCTTTCTCAGAAAACTACCCTTTATTAGTATACCCACATCCACCTCTAATGATGGTTTTTCTAGTGCTAATGCATCTTTACTATTAGATGGAAAGAGATTATCCTTTCCATCAAAAACTCCCTTTGGTATAATTGTAGATATAGAAGTGTTGAAGGGGGCTCCAGATAAATTCATTTATTCCGGTATAGGGGATTTGGTATCAAATATAACCGCTCTTTATGATTGGAAATTTGAAGAGGAAAACGGTAGAACGGTAACAGATGCCTTTGCAGTAATGATATCTAAAAAAGCAGTTAATAGCTTTGTTAGGACAGAGTTTAAGGGGATCAAAGAGGATTTTTTCTTAAAGGAACTTGTGGATTCCTTAATATTAAATGGTATAGCCATGGAAATAGCTCAGGATAGTGCTCCTGCTAGTGGCTCTGAACATTTAATATCTCACGCTTTAGATCATATCTTAAAAGAACCTTTTCTTCATGGAATTCAGGTAGGTCTAGGAACCTATGTTATGTCACATGTACAAGATCACAGATTTAATAGAGTGTATGATGTACTAAGTAAAACAGGCTTTTTTACCTATACAAAAACTTTAAATCTTAAAAGAGAAGATTTTAGAAGGGCCATAGAATTAGCTCCAAGTATGAAGCCTAATAGATATACTTATATTCACCTTCAGGAAAACATTGATAAGGCTATTAGATTTATATATGAGGATGAGGTACTTAAAGAAGTTCTAAAATAAAGGGGGATACCATGCTAAAGCTATCAGGAAGAATAACAAGAAATACAAGAATAATTATGGATGTAGATGTAATTACTGATATAGAAGGAAGTTATCAGGACAATCTAAAGGAATGCCTAAGAAGCTTATGTGAAAAAATGGATATATCTACTCCCTATTGGCTTCCACATAATGTGGATCAATATAATAAAAAAAGAAAAACCACCTTTACAGAGCATAATTTTATTGAAAAGATAAATTTTGATAAATTTATTATATCCGAGACTAGATCAGAAACAAAAGAATAACATTAAAGATATTTATAAGGCTTTTTATTAGGAAAGGGACACACCTTTGTGTAGCAAAGGTGCCACCTAAAGGTATGTCCCAAATTGAATTACCAGCCGCAGCCTTCAATTTCTAGGGCTGCTTTAGCAAAATATTCTTCTTCCAATTCCTTAAATCTTTCAAGACTAGTGCTGTCTATATCTAAAACTCCAACTAATATACTATTTTTAAATATTGGAATTACTATTTCCGAATTGCTGTCGCTATCGCAGGCTATATGGCTAGGGAATTCATGAACGTTGTCTACCCTTATAAGGGTTTCATCTTTAGCAGCTTTTCCACATACACCATTGCCTAGTTTTATTCTTGTACAAGCAGCTTTTCCTTGAAAGGGTCCTAAAACTAGTTCTCCACCTTTTAATATGTAAAAGCCTACCCAGCTTATATCCTTGACTAAAGCCATAAAATAAGCGGATATATTAGAAAGGTTAGCGATATAATCCTTCTCT
The DNA here is from genome assembly GCA_036507955.1 of Clostridiaceae bacterium. Taxonomy (GTDB): domain Bacteria; phylum Bacillota; class Clostridia; order Clostridiales; family Clostridiaceae; genus DATCIH01. Next base: position 2,918 of record DATCIH010000093.1, read on the forward strand.
GTTTCTATTTCTGCTTTTATTATAGATATTAAAAGCTGGTAATTATCTACTTTATCGGAAGTAACTTTAAGTTCCTTTGACATTTCATCACCAATCCCTGTTTATTAAAAGTTATTGTAGCAATAGGTAACCGACTTTTTGAAAAATTTATTTAGTTCTTTTAAATTGCATAAATTGCAGATAAGGTTTCCTTGATTATAAGCTTCATCTACAGATAAATAGCCTATATAAATCTGACTAAAGCTTTGAATATCACATTCTACATCATAGCTATTGCAATTTGAAACCCTTAGGATACCATCCTCTAAAATAAGCTGTAGAGGAGATGCATTAAAGAAAGCTTTTGAATCATTTATTTTAATTTTAATTTCCCCCTTAAGATCTTTAGGGAAATGTAAAGCCATAAGGGAAGAAGCAACATCCACTACTCGAAACATCATACCGGAGCTTATTTCTCTTTTGACTCTAGGATTTGGTAATATATATTGAACCATATCATTTAAACAAGAATTTAGGATAACTTCTCTTATTTGAGCCTGATGAGAATATATAAAGGTAAGTAAAGCTTCTAAGGCTTCCCGACCTTCATAAATTATTTCAACTATATTCATTTTACCATCATTAATTGAGTATATAATATAGCCTTTGATTTCATTATTATTTTCACATAGATAGGTGTATAGCTTTGAACTATCCCACATATCTTTAATAATTAGTTCCTCCCAAATTGCTACATCTCGAGCTCCAGAGCCATTGTGGCCTTTAGCGAAAACCTCATATAGCTTTAACATATCCTTCAAGTAAATTTTATCGTAAGCTTTAATCTTTAAAGAAGTTTTAAAGGCTTTTAAGTTTTCTATAGGAATAGTATATTTAAGATTATCATAGCCTATCTCATAGCCATATCTTCTATAAAACTCATAAGAGAATACGCCCATAATACTCAGAAGTAGTTTTCTTTCCTTCATAATATTAAACATTTCTATTAACAGGGAGCCCACTTTTCCACCTCTTCTTGCCTCAGGCATAGAGGCTACAAAGCTTATTCCACCAGCTTTTACAGGGCTACCTTGAATATACAACTCTATTGGAGAAACTAATAAAGTGGACATTAATATTCCATCTTCATAATATCCAATAGCTTCCTTCTTAGCTATGGATTTTGAAAAATAATCGTTAACCATATCAATCTGGTTTGATAGATAAGGAAAGCAATATGCAGTAATTTCTACTGCTCTATTTAAATCTTCTTTTTTTATAAAAGCTACGGACATAAACAATCTCCTATGAAATTATTTTGCAATGTAATTTAAATTGTTAAGACTTTAGTACCTATACTAAAGTCTTAACAGGCAAGGATGAACTTTTCAATTACATGGGCAACTCCATCTTCTTCATTGCTCCGGGTTATATAATCTGCAATGGTTTTAACATCAGAAAAAGCATTCCCCATAGCAACTCCTAGGCCTGCATATTTAATCATATGAATATCATTGCCTGCATCTCCAATACATATAACCTCAGATTGCTTAATTCCTAAGATATTAGCTAATATTTCTATTCCAGCACCTTTATTTACCTTAATATTAAGGAACTCATAGTAATTAGGATCACTTCTCATTGTAGAAAATCTAGTTTGCGTTTCTATAGGTAAATGTTCTAAGGCCTGATTTAGTACATCGGTTTCATCAATAAACATTATTTTAACTATAGGATTTTTTTGATCTAATTTATCAAAGTCAGATATGACTAAGTTTATCTCATTTAAAGAAGCCTCTGTTTGACTGAATCTGTTCCATTTTGGAGTTATACAGGAATCATTAGTTAATGCATGAATATTAACCTTAAGCTCCTGACTTAATTTAAATAAATAAAATAAATCTTCATAAGACATAGGGGTTTCAGCTATTACTAAGCCTGTTTTTGAATTTTGAATTACTGCTCCATTAAAAGAAACAGTATAATCGTTATCATTTACTAAATCAAGTTCTTTTAAATATTTTTCTATCCCTTTAGTAGGCCTTCCTGTAGCTAGAACCACCTGAATACCATTACCTTTTGCTTTCTTAATTGCATCCTTAGTTCTTCTGGAAATTGTTTTATCCTTTCTTAAAAGGGTACCATCCATATCTAAGGCAAGAAGTCTGTACATATATTACCTCCAAGACGACAAATTATTTAACTATATCCATTATACCATCAAAAACAATAAGTTAAATGTAAGAAAATGTATGTAAATGTATACATAATAAAATAAATAGTGATGTTATCACTATTTATTTTATTTAGTCAAATTAGAAATGTTAACATCATTTCTAATTTCATTCTCAATCAAAAAACATGTGTGCGTAATGAAAGATTGATTTTTCAATCCTTCATTCCTTCATAATCAAACCAATCAAAATAAGCAGGAGTACTTATATGGGTTCCGGAGCTTGAAGCATACATACCTAAATATACTCCGGTAAAGCTACATTTTGTTGCCTCAGTGGATACATATTGTGTTAGGGCTGAGGATGCAAAATTTAAAGTTTCTTCATCCTCACCATAGGAAAGAGTGTAATGAAGCGGGTCAGAGGTTATATCAAAGATAATAGTATCTTTGATATAACTTTCCTTATAAACAATAGTTGATAAATCCCCTATAGTTTTTCTTACTATTATATATTTACTGTCATGAATCTTTACTAAACCTATTTCATAATGATGATTATAGTCGTAGAAAATGGTTATCCCTGCTTCATCCTTATTATTCTTTGGATAAAATTCTAATTTAGACTTAAAGTGGCAATTAAAATGCTGTTGCCTTCTACCAACAAAAGCAGGGGAGCCAATGTGGCTCAAGGTAACAGGATTTCCATATAAGGTAAGATTGCTAGCTTTCGCCTCAAGGCTCCAGTTCTCTTTAAAAGGGTTACATATAAAATTCCAGCATAGTCTTAAGCTATTAGTATTGAAATCATCCCTTATTTCAATATTATTATAAGGATAAGGCTTTGGAAGGGGACCTTTCATTTCAATAGCTACAGTACCATTATCATTTATAACAGGCCAACCATCCTCATTAAATTTTACAGGAGCCAAATAGGTTTCCCTGCCTAAGTGATGGAAATACTGAGTTGAAGTTCTGAAAGCTAAGAAAACTATCCACCAGTTTCCATCAGCTGCTTCTACTAAGTCACCATGGCCAGTGCCTTGTATAATACTGTTACCTAAATTTCTATGAGTTAGTATTGGGTTAAGAGGATTACTTGTAAAGGGTCCCCAAGGGCTAGTACTCCTTCCTATTGTTATCATATGACCATATTCAGTTCCACCTTCTGAAATCATAAGGTAATATATATCATTAATTTTATATAGATGAGGAGCTTCAGGAAATCTTCCACCAGTTCCGGACCATATACATTCAATCTCCCTTAAAATTTTTCCTGTAACTATATCTATTTCTGATTGTAATATACTAGATATGCCATTAACTTCTCCGGTGCTGGTGAAATAAACCTTGTCCCCATCAAAAAGGAGGGAAGGATCAATACCACCTTGTTCTACATAAATAGGCTCGGACCATTCCTTCCGGGGATCCTTAGATGTTACATAGAAATTTCCTTTATCAGATACATTTGTTGTAACCATATAGAAGGTTCCATCATAGTATCTTATAGTTGGTGCATAAATTCCTCCTGAAATATTAGCCTTTTCTAAAGTAAGTTGAGATTTCCTGCTTAAGCAATATCCTATTTGTTCCCAACTTATAAGATCCTTGCTGTGGAAAATTGGCACACCTGGAAAGTATGCAAAGGAGCTGGTAACAAGATAATAATCCTCTCCAACTCTTGTTATACTTGGGTCTGGATAAAAACCAGAGATTATAGGATTTTTATATTTCAAATATTCCACATCCTTTAAATTAATAATTCTTATAAACCTTAAAAATATATACCTCTATTTTACTACAAATTACTTTTATAAATCTAATATTATATTAAAAACACGTTAAAAGACTTTACTAATAAGATAATATATGTTCGAAGCCAACAGAAAAGGTACAACTTTTTCCTTGCAGAGCTTAAATAAGAGATTAAGCTATAGAAACCACCGAAAAATGGAATTATAACGAATACATAACCTACAATGAGTATGATAGGACTTAATTGAATAAATATGACACATTGAGCTAACAATAAAGTACATATATAATTAATTATCATTCAAGATATTTAATGTTCTAGTTAGGATATAATAATGTATTTTATATGGGGTGTAATAATGCTATCAAAATTAAGAAAATTCATTTTTGGGGAAGCTTTAAGTAACGACAAATTATCAGGGGAAAAATTTACTGTTTTTTGGGGCCTTCCTATATTAGCATCAGATGCTATATCATCTGTAGCCTATGCGGGGGAAGCAATTTTATTTATCCTTATACCAGTGATAGGTATGAAGTCTTATACAATGATGCTTTATGCAGCCATTTGCATTGTTTTGCTCTTATTCATTTTAGTTTTTTCCTATAGTCAGACCATAGATGCTTATCCAAATGGTGGAGGGTCCTATATTGTTGCAAAGGATAATTTAGGTACGCTGCCAGGCCTTGTTGCAGGAGTATCTCTTTCAATAGATTATGTGTTAACTGTAGCTGTTAGTATAAGTTCGGGTACAGCAGCAATAACTTCAGCCGTCCCTTCATTACATTCATATAAAGTATTTATAGCATTAGCAGTTATTTTATTCATGACTATTGGAAATCTTAGGGGTATGAAGGATTCAGCAAGGATATTTGGCATACCTACTTATCTATTTATAGTGACTATGCTTACCATGATTGTGGTAGGTATATTTAAAGTCGCAGTACTTCATCAAGTGACGAAGCCTTATTATGGTGATCCTACTGCTATGGGAAATATAAGTATACTTTTATTTTTGAAAGCCTTTGCTTCAGGTTGTACCGCCTTAACAGGGGTTGAAGCTGTAAGCAATGGAATACCTAATTTTAGAGAGCCAGCACAAAAAAATGCAAAAAATGTTCTTTTAGCCCTAGGCTGCATTATATTATTTATTTTCGTAGGTATATCTTATTTAGCTATAAGTTATCATGGAATTCCTGAAAAGTCAGTTACTGTTGTAGCTCAAATAGCTATAGGGGTTTTTGGTAATGGTAGTTTTATGTTCTTTTTAGTTCAATTTACCACCGCTATGATACTAATTATTGCTGCAAATACCTCTTATGCGGATTTACCTTTATTACTCTCAATCTTATCCCATGATGGTTTTATCCCCAAGCAATTTAGGAAAAGAGGTAAAAGACTTAGTTTTTCAAATGGGATAGTGCTGTTAGCTATATTTTCAAGCATGCTAGTTATTGCGTTCCATGCCAGTGAACAATTATTGCTTCCTCTTTATGCTGTAGGGGTTTTTATATCCTTTACCTTGTCACAATTTGGAATGTTCAAAAGATGGCTAACCCTTAAGTCTAAAGGATGGAGACACAAAGCAGTAATAAATGGTATTGGCGCCACAGTAACCTGCGTAGTATCCTTATTGATAGGTTACACAAAGTTCGTTCATGGAGCCTGGGCAATATTAATTCTTATACCTACCTTAGTTTTTATAATGCTTGCTATAAAAAGGCATTATATTAAGGTGCATGGCCAATACAAACTTGATTTACTAGAAAAGCCAAAAGGAAGAACTTGCGATAATAGTCAGCATGTAGTAATACTTATTGAGTATTTAAATAAGCCTTTCCTTAAGTGCTTAAACTATGCAATGAATATATCAAGTAACATTGTAGCTTTTCATGTTTCAACAGATGCAGCAGCAACGGCTCTACTAAAAGAAAAATGGACAGAATATGATATAGATATTCCATTGATCATAAAACAATCCCCATATAGGGATATTATACAACCCTTAATAGAGTTTATTGAATCGGAAGAACATGCCTCTAAACCTGGAGAAGCTGTAACTGTAGTAATAGCTCAAGCAGTTATAACTAAATGGTGGCAGGCAATTCTTCATAAACAAACCTCACTATTTATAAAGAGTATGCTTTATAAAAATAGAAATATAGTAGTAACTACGATTCCATATATAATTGAAAAATAGTATTTTCGCTTAAATAGTAGATTCCCTAATCAAGACGAGGATATTAGGACATGTTAACGTATAGATAGACATATATAGCCTAATTTAGCCATTAAACATATAAATAACGGTTTGTTATTAAAATTTGAAGCATATATAATTAATATTTATATTAACAAATAAATATTGATGGGGTGCAAATATATGCTTGCTAGGCTGAAAAATTTTATTATAGGAAAAGCTTTGAGCAATGAACAATTATCGGGGGAAAAATTTAGTATATTTTGGGGACTACCTATTCTTTCTAGTGATGCAATGTCTTCGGTAGCTTATGCAGGAGAAGCAATTTTGTTAGTTCTAATGCCAGTGGTTGGTATGAAATCTTACAAGTACATGTTTTTTGCAGCCCTACTAATAGTGTTATTGCTTTTTATTTTGGTATTTTCTTATAGCCAAACAATTGATGCTTACCCAAAGGGTGGCGGTTCATATATTGTTGCTAAGGACAATTTGGGAGAAATACCATCATTGACAGCTGCAGCAGCCCTTTCCATCGATTATATATTGACAGTAGCTGGTTAGTATAAGCGCTGGAACTGCGGCTATCACCTCCGCATTAATATTTTTATTACCTTACAAAACAGAAATTGCTTTAACAATAATACTTTTAATGACTATTGGAAATCTAAGAGGGATGAAGGATTCTGCTAGGTTATTTGGTATTCCTACATACTTATTTCTTATAACTACAATAGCCTTGATTGTTGTTGGTATATTTAAAGTTAAGGTCTTAGGGGTTGTACCCCACCCTTTTTATACAGATTATAAATACCCCGTAGGAAACATAACCATATTACTATTTCTTAAAGCCTTTGCGTCGGGATGTACTGCTCTTACAGGTATAGAAGCAGTAAGCGATGGAATACCTAATTTCAAAGAGCTCGCTCAAAAGAATGCAAAGTCTGTATTACTTTTATTAGCTACAATAATTTTGGTAATATTTGGTGGAATAGCTTATTTATCTACCTTATATACTGCAATTCCTGGAAGAGATGTGACAGCCCTCGCTCAAATAGCCCATAAGTTTTTGGTAATAGCTTTATGTTCTTCCTAGTACAAACTACAACAGCTATAATTTTGGTTATTGCTGCAAATACTGCCTATGTAGATTTACCTCTTCTTTTGTCCTTTATATCAAGGGATGGCTTTGCTCCTAAGCAATTTACTAAAAGAGGTAAAAGACTTAGCTTCTCAAATGGTATAACCTTACTTGCCTTAGCAGCAGCAATTTTAGTTTTAATATTTGGGGCGGATGAATACAGGCTATTACCCTTATATGCAATAGGTGTTTTTATGCCCTTCACCTTATCTCAGTTTGGTATGTTTAAAAGATGACTTAAGTTTAAGAAACCTGGCTGGAAGCATAAGGCTGCAATCAATGGATTTGGTGCTACGGTAACCTTTTTTATCGCTATAGTTATTACCTGTACAAAATTTGTTCATGGAGCTTATATTATATGTATATTGATTCCAACCTTAGTACTAATAATGAAAGCTATTAAAAGACATTACACAAAGGTACATAAGCAATATAAATTAGATTTGTCTGAAAGACCTAAGGTAGTTGATTGCTTAGATAATTCTCAACATGTAGTAATACTTATTGAATACTTAAACAAGCCTTTTTTAAAGTGTCTAAATTACGCAAAGCATGTATCCAGTAACATAGTTGCCTTTCATGTTTCCACAGATGCGGATGCAACAGAGTTATTAAAGAGAAGGTGGGAAGAATATAGTATAGGGATTCCACTAATTATAAAGGAATCACATTTTAGGGACATTATACAGCCACTTATAAGCTTTATTGAATCTGAAGAACATGCATCAAAGCCAGGAGAAGTTGTTACTGTAGTTATAGCACAAGCAGTAATTACAAAGTGGTGGCAAGGAATACTCCATAAACAAACATCTTTCTTTATAAAAAATATGCTGTACAAGCATAGAAATATCATAGTAACAACAGTGCCGTATATTATCGAAGATGATAAAAAGTAATTTTCAATTTAAAAAGTGGACAAGCGGACAAAAAGGGGCATAACTTTAGTTGTATCCCTTTTTTCTGCCTTTTTCCACCCGATTTTAGATAAATTCTTTTGAAATAGAATAAAACTTTTCAGCCAATATTTTATTACCTAAACTCTCATATGCTTTTCCAATAAGGTTATAAATTTCAGAGGAATCTATATATAAGGACAGAGCCTTTTTAAGTATATTTAAAGCTTCATGGGATTTATTTTCATTGATTAGCTTTTGAGAGGTCTTAATAAAATAGTCTAAGGAATCTAGATCAGCTTTATTTAGGTCATCTAAAACTCCCCTTACTTTGTCCGCAGTAAAGGGTTTTTGAAGATAGGCTACAACACCTAGCTTTGTACATTCTATAGCATTTTTTACTGTAGCATAGGCTGTCATTATAACAACGGGGGTCCTAATACCCTCTTCCCTTATTTTCTTTAATATTTCTGTACCACTTAGTTCAGGCATCTTTATATCTAAAAAGGTCAAGGCTATTTCTTGTTTTTCAAGTATATCAAGACCATCATATCCATTATTAACGGCGATAATTTCATAGCCTAAAAGCTCCAGACAAGTTGTAAGCATCATTCTTATGCTTTTAGTATCATCAATGATAAGTATTTTTTTCATACTTCCTCCTCAGGTTTCACAGGAATTGTAAAAATAAAGGTGCTGCCTTCCCCGAGCTTACTTTCACACCATATCTCTCCACCCTGGTATTTTATGATTTCTTTTGCAATTGCAAGACCCAAACCTGTTCCCTTAGTTTCAGAATCATAACCTTTCACTTGTACAAACTTATCGAAAATTCTATCTTGATAATCCTCAGGTATACCCATACCGTTATCTTTAACAAAGATACATACATGATTTAATTTTAAGGAAGCGGTGATTATAATTTTTCCTCCAACACTTGAGTATTTTAAACTATTTGAAATAAGATTGTTTAGTGCCCATACTGTTTTATCCATATCTACCGAAACACTAGGTAGACTATTTTCAACCTCATTTTGCAGGTACACGCTTTTCGCCTTAGCTTGCTCGTAAAAGACTTTATAGCTTTTTTCAATTATATCCTTAACTTCATAAGTTCCTATATTGAAAATTGTATCCTTAGATTCTACCTTAGACAAAGATAATAGATCATTTACTAAGGCTAGTAGCCTGTCACCATTATCTGAGATATCATTTATTAAAGCATTTTGTTTTTCATTTAGTATCCCTATTTTAGCTTCCTTAAGCAAGCTTGCTCCAAACATTATAGAGGTTAAAGGGGTTTTAAACTCATGGGATATGGTTTCAATAAAAGTTGATTTCATATTTTCAACTGTTTTAAGAGCTGTAACATTTTGGAGGAGGATAACCACTCCAGAAATCTTCATATGATTATATTTTAATACATTTACGATTACATTAAAATAGTAATCCTTATGGTTTATATGAATAAGCATTATCTTTTCATCTGACTCAATTTCACCTGAATTGTAAATATTCTCAATGTGATCAAATAGAGTTTTATTTTCTAAGATTAAAGAAACATGCTTATTTATTGCAAAATCTTCTTTTATGTTAAAGAAATTTTCCCAGGCCTCATTTATTAATACCACTTTATAGCTCATATCAAGGACTATTAGAGGATCAGAGAAACTTCTAACTATTGCTAGTGATTTCACCTTTTCCTCATATAGTTTACCTAGGGTGCTATCTTCAAATTGCTTTAATCTTTTGGTCATATTGTTAAATTCTACTGTGAGTTCACCTATCTCATCTGAAGATAATATTGGAGCAATTTTTTCTAAGTTTCCTTCTTTAACTGCTTTAATAATGCTCATTAAGGAATATATAGGATAAAGAATTTTTTTAAGGGACACTATTGAGATGATAAAACCAATTATTATAATAACTATTGATATAGCTATAATTATATAAAAGGATTTCTGGGCAAATTCAGTTACAGCATTTTTTCTATTAAACATAGAGTTTTCATTTAAATCAGATATTGATTTAAGAAGGGAGGTGATTTTGGAGGAGGATGCTTTTATATTATTATTAAAGTATATAAGTGGCTCCTCATTTTTATTAATAACTATCTTCTGAAGATTGTTGAATAAACTTACATAATTTGTATAGGCAAGGTTTAGACTATCTACAAGGTTACCTTCTCCTTTTTCCGTTACATTATTAGCCACAATGGAGTATTGCTTTAAGAAATAATCATTATTTGTATCAAAAGAGCTAATCTCCTCTTTTGATATTATATAACTAAGTATTGCTTCATTTTCTTTTTCTAGGGCTTCATTCATATTATTAATAGCTTTTATGCTTTTGTAATTATCTGACATTATTCCATTTATACTCTTACCTAAGCTATATATACTGATGCTGGAACAAAGTGCTATTATTCCAGCCATAATAACCAAACAAAGAAAAACAGAGAAAAATTTTGTGCTTAATCTTTTAAACATAGAAACCTCCATTTGATAATAATCTTACTTCATTATAGTTTATTTGTATTCTCATAGATAGGGAAAGAATTTAGTAGTATTTGTAGATTTATAAGGAATTCAAATATAATGGAAATTGAATTTTAAGTATATTTCGTTTATACTTAAATTATAAACACTTTTTATAAATAAAATGAAGGTTGGGAACATAATGATGAAGACCTTGTCTGAAGATATAAAAATAAAATTGTTAAAAGAAAGAATATTAAAGTCTGGAATAAAGCCTCTTAGAATAAAGTCCTTTAAGTCTAAAGGCAAATTTAATGTAGAATTTACAAAATGGTATAGAGAAATATTATCGCTAAGCACGGAATTTATAAATTTTTCGGAAGCAATAACTGGGATTAAAAATAGTTGTTACCAGGGTTGTGAAAAGTGTTGCAATCAAGCCATTGAAGTATATGGTTTTGAGGTTATACCTATTATTACTTATTTAGAACAAGAAAAAAAAACGCATATATTGAAAAAAGCTATAGAGTATTCAAATATAATTGAAGAAAGGCTATTAAATAAGCCAATACAGGATTTAGAGGATTTAGAACTCTTTAATTACAAAAATGCTTACAAGCAGGAGAAGCTTCCTTGTATATTTTTAAAGGAGGGGTCCTGCAGTATATACCCAGTTAGACCAATTTGTTGTTCCATTTATTACTCTTATGGAGATAATGATAAATGTAATTTAGATTACAATGATAGAGCAGATTGCTCAAGCTACGAAGAGGTTGAAAACTACATAAATTTTAAAATAATATCCTTTTTAAAGCTTAATAAAAAGATACTTTCATCCAGCTATAAATATTACAATATTGCACCATTGCCAATAGCTATTAGAGACTTTTTGTTATAGAATATAATAAAGATTTTTTTTATTTGAGTGGGGGGTATATTTTTGAATATTATTTTAGTAAGGCATGGACAATCTGTTGCTGACATAGAGGGTAAATATGAAGGACGAGCAAGCTTTCCCCTTACAGAGCTAGGATATAATCAAGCGGAGCTTGCAGCTAAATGGTTATGTGAAAATTTCAATATAGAGCTTTTATATAGTAGCCCTCTAATAAGAGCAGCCCAAACCGCTGAAATAATAGGAAAAAAACTGAATTTAAAGGTTGTTTTCGAAGATGGTCTTATGGAACTTGATAATGGACTTGTATCTGGGTTACTTAGAGAAGAAGCAAATAAAAAGTATCCTATTCCAAAGGGGGGGTTTAGGCCCTATGAACATTTTGGGAAAACAGGCGAAACCTTAATAGTTTTTAGAGCAAGAGTAGAAAGTTTTTGGTGTGAATTTATAGATAAACGTGAAGAGGATAATACTAAATGTGTATGTATTGTAGCTCATGGAAATATGATTTCAACGCTTTATAAATGCTTTTTAAATCTTCCAATAAGTTCAGAGGTGCATTTTACAACTGGGGATACTGGAATACATAGCTGGCAAATAGAGAAAGGTGTGAAAAATATAATATTTTCAAACTATCTGGAGCATTTAAAAGTGCTAAAATGAAACTAGAAGGAGAATTGATTTGGAAGCGGTTGGGAGGAAATTCTCAGTTCCTATAGAAATGTGCCTAAAGAAGGTACTAGAAGAAGGTAAAGGGGTTATTATATTAGCAGGTCCTTCTTTATGTGGTAAGGGAGAGATAGGAAAGGCTTTATGTTCTATTTTATCTATTCCAACAAAAAGATACTTATCTATGGGAGATATATTAAGACAAACAATTGAAGAAGCCAAAATAAATGAGTCCTTTAAGAAGGATTTAGCTATTAAATATAATATTAGCTATAAAATTTCTATATTTGATCCAGACTATAATAATAAGGAGGATATACAAAAAGCAAGATTACATGAAGAAGATGTTATTTCCTATTTAAGTCTTAAATCTAATAATATATCTCAATTTGATTGGTTAGAGTATTGCGTATTAAACGGTGTTTTGGTTCCAGACCAATGTACAACAAGTGTATTTGATGCCTTACTTGAGAATTCAAAGGAGCTACAAAATAGTATATTCATTTTGGATGGACATCCCAGAACTGTTGTAGCCGCAGCTCATATGCTTAAAACTTTAGATAAATTAAAAATACCAGTGATTAAAGTGTTTCACTTATTTATTACGAAAGAAGAAATGAAAGCTCGAGGCCTAGATAGAAACAGAGCTGATGATAATCTAGATAGTCTAAAAAGAAGATATAAATTTTACATGGACCATGTTCAACCAGCCATAAGCTTAATAAAAAATAAAATAGGTTATAAAAATACATGCTTAATTGACGCAAACCAACCTGTTTATTTTAATAACGGAGAGCTTGATTTAGAGTCTTCAATTAATAATGTAGTGTTAAGTGTTTTATTAGCTTTAGGAAACTAAAACTTTAAAATAGTGATAAAATATTAGGAGGAATTTACATGGTAAAGATAATTGGTGATAATTTAAGCAATATACCTTGGCAGGATAAGCCACAAGGCTATGAAGGAGTAGTATGGAGACATGAGGGTAATCCAATAATCGGTTGGAATCCTACAAAGCAAACTGCAAGAGTGTACAATAGTTCTGTTACTTTTTTTAACGGTCAATTTGTTGGAATCTTTAGAGCTGACCATAAGGATGGAAAGGCACAAATTCATGTTGGCTTTAGCGCAGATGGTCTTAAATGGGATGTAGAAGATGAAAAGATTCATTGGAAGGATGAAGCGGGACTTGATTATGAACCTAATTATTCCTATGATCCAAGACTTGTTCAAATAGGGGATATTTTTTATATAGTATGGTGTACTGATTTTGGCGGAGCTTCCCTTGGCTTTGGAATGACAAAAGATTTTAAAGAGTTTACAAGGCTAGAAAACCCATTTATACCTTTTAACAGAAATGGAGTTTTATTTCCAAGAAAGATTAATGGAAATTATATGCTTCTAAGTAGACCAAGTGACAGTGGGCATACCCCCTTTGGAGATATATTTATAAGCGAAAGTCCTGATCTTGTTTATTGGGGTAAACATAGGAGAGTTATGGCAAAGGGTGGCTCAGGTTGGTGGCAGGCAACTAAGATAGGAGCTGGTGCAGTACCTATAGAAACGTCTGAAGGATGGCTGCTTTTATATCATGGTGTATCTGGAACCTGTAACGGTTTTGTATATAGCTTTGGTGCTGCTATACTAGATATAGATACTCCTTCAAAAGTATTGTATAGAACTAAAAATTATTTATTAACTCCAGAGATGCCTTATGAAACCACAGGGTTTGTACCTAATGTAGCCTTCCCATGTGCCACTTTAAATGATGCAGCAACTGGTAGGATAGCAATATATTATGGAGCCGCAGACACCAATCTTGCTGTAGCTTATACTAAGGTTGATGAATTAGTTGATTATATTAAAGCTAATTCAGAGCTTGTAGCTGGAGATAAGGAAGACTATAGATAAAGGAGAGTAATATTGATTAAGGATTCGTTAGTTCAGATAATAACCACAATAGCTTTAAGTTTGGTCATATTATGTATTTCCATAGAGCTTACAGTGAGCTTTAAGCCTCTATTTTATTATGACATCAATGCTTTACATATAGAACAGGACGCTTCCATGAACAGGGGGGATATAGTTAAGAATTATGATTATCTCATAAATTTCGTATATAGTAGAGATAAGGTTAATTTTAAACTCCCTACGCTTCCAAGTTCCGTAGATGCTTCTGAACATTTTTATCAAGTGAAAAATCTATTTATTGAAATGTCATATATATTAGTGGGAGGAATAATTATCCTAGTCTTAGGGGTTATATATTCTATTAGAAAGAAGCAATTTAAATTTCTAAACTGGGGACCGATATTATTAACTTCCTTCATTGTTATTATGGGAATATTTTTCACAACAAACTTTGATGAAACCTTTACTATTTTTCATAAACTATTTTTCAGAAATAGTTTATGGCTTTTTGATCCTAATACGGATCCTGTAATAACTATGTTACCAGAGACCTTCTTTTTACATTGTGGAATAATGATCTTAGCAATTATTTTGATTAGTTCTTGTTTACTAATATTGTTAGGAAAAAAATTAAAGAAGTATAAGTCATAAAGGCTTATACTTCTTTTCCTTTATAGTTTTTTTTCTATCAGACATTTCCTTTTCAAAACCTTCCTTAGTAGGGTTATAATAAACTCTATCTTTTAAGTTATCTGGTAAACATTCCATAGCTGCTACCTTATCTTCATAATCATGAGCATAGGCATATCCAATTCCATAGCCTATATCTTTCATTAACTTTGTTGGGGCATTTCTAAGCTTTAAGGGAACTCCCTCTGAAATGGTGCTTAGGGCATCTTTTTTGGCCTCGTTATATCCTGTATATAAGGAATTGGATTTTGGGGCTAAGGAAAGATACACTACCGCCTCTGCTAAATTAACATTACATTCTGGCATGCCAATGTAGTGTACAGCAGTAAATGCAGCTACGGCTAAGGGCAAGGCATTTGGATCTGCAAGGCCAATATCCTCGGAAGAGAATCTTATAAGTCTTCTTGCTATGAATAGGGGGTCTTCCCCAGCCTCAAGCATTCTTGCAAGATAGTAAATACTGGCATCACTATCACTGTTTCTCATAGATTTATGTAGGGCTGAAATTAGATTATAGTGTTCCTCCCCATTTTTATCATATAAAAGAGACTTTTTCTGCATAGATCCTTCAATAATTTCCTTGGTTATTATGTTTGATATACTAGAAGCGATTTCTAACGTGTTTAAGGCCACTCTGGCATCACCATTAGAATATATTGCTATCAGGTCTAAAAGGTCATCTGAGACCTCTATATGCTTATGCTTAAGCCCTCTTGTATCTTCTATAGCATTCCTTAATAAATTAACAATATCAAGGGAACTAAGAGGCTCCAGTACAAATACCTTAACTCTTGATAGTAGGGCAGAATTAACCTCAAAAGACGGATTTTCTGTTGTAGCTCCTATCAAGATAATATTCCCTTTTTCTACATAAGGTAAAAATGCATCTTGCTGTGATTTATTAAAACGATGGATTTCATCTATGAATAAAACTGTTCTAATGCCACGGAAAAAATTATTTTCTGCTTTTTGCATTACCTCCTTAATTTCTTTTATTCCGGAGGTAACAGCGCTAAAGGGAATGAAATTAGCCTTGGTACAGGCTGCAATAATCATGGCTAGGGTAGTTTTACCTACACCAGGAGGTCCCCACAAAATCATGGACGCTACATTATCTTCTTCAATTAGAATTCTTAATACCTTACCCTTAGCTAATATATGGCTTTGACCAACAAATTCATCAAGACTTCTTGGCCTTACTTTATTTGCAAGCGGTGCAGAGTAATCTTTATTATCAAACATATTACTTTGAATAATATCCAATAGAATCACCAACTTATTTTATATTATTTCATATAAAAATAATTATATTCCTTTATGAAAATTATTTCAATGTTCAAATGATTAGAATGCAAGAGAGTTTGACTTAAAGAATATTTCATTTTATAATTAAGTTATTGTAAATATTTTCATATAGTGGGGGTAAGTTATGAATTTTATTTTACCAAAGTATAAAAGGCCTGATTTTTCTTTAAATAAATTTATTTCTGCAAAGGTTATAAAAACTAAGATAGTGGAGGCTAATGGTATAGCTCCATACTATAGCTACTATAGTCACTAATGTTCAAGATTTTCTTGTGAATATAGCAAACAATTTAACAAAGGAGCTGGAATAAATGAAGAAAATAGTATTGGCAGGTGGCTGCTTTTGGGGAGTAGAGGGATATATTAAT
Source organism: Clostridiaceae bacterium (assembly GCA_036507955.1). Lineage (GTDB taxonomy): Bacteria > Bacillota > Clostridia > Clostridiales > Clostridiaceae > DATCIH01. The sequence continues at coordinate 19,369 of DATCIH010000093.1, forward strand.
ACCCTTAACGGAATTATTTCCACGGAGGTAGGCTACGTTAATGGCTTAGTGCCAAACCCTACCTACGAGATGGTATGTCAAAGTAATACTGGCTATGCAGAGGGCTGCTATATTGAATATGATGAAGCTATATTAGATTTATCTAGTTTACTAGATAGCTTCTGGAAAGTAGTAGATCCAACAGTTATCAATAGACAGGGCCACGATATAGGAAGTCAATATAGAACTGGTATCTACTATACTGATCCAATGGATCTACCTATTGCCTTAGCCTCTAAAGCACAGGAACAAAAAAAATATGATAAGGAAATAGTGACGGAAATAAAAGTCTTAGATAATTTTTATAAAGCAGAGGGATACCATCAAAAGTATTTAGAAAAAAATCCTAATGGCTATTGCCATATACCTAAGAAATTTCTGGAAAAGAAATAAAATTATCTTTCTAAGCGGAATCGGGACACACCTTTGTGTAGTAAAGGTGTGTCCCGAAAATTATCTAAATATATTGCTATTTTTGATATTATTAATAGCTTTTAGTATGTTTTCTTCAGTTTGTACTAGGGCTATTCTTATATAGCCTTCCCCTTCTTCACCAAAGCTACTGCCTGGGACTACTATAACTCCTGTTTTCTCCAAAAGATCCATTGTAAAGTCAAAGGAGTTTTTGTAATTACTTGGTATTGGGGCCCACACAAACATAGTACCTCCAGAATAATCTATAGACCAACCTATATCTTTCAGACCTTCAATTAATAGATTTCTTCTTTTGAGATAGGTATCTCGAACGTAGCTTACATAAGCATCTCCATTATCTAAAGCTTCGATAGCAACCTTTTGAAAAGGCAGGAACATTCCATAATCTAGGTGAGATTTCAAAGTTTTAAGCCCGTGAATTATAGTTCTATTTCCCAAAGCAAAGGCAATTCTGCAACCAGGGATACTAAAGGTTTTCGATAAGGAATTAAATTCAATTCCAATGTCTCTAGCTCCAGGTATACTTAAAAAACTTATTCCAATGTTTCCATCAAAAATTAATTCGCTGTAGGCATTGTCATGGAGCACAATGATATTATATTTCTTTGCAAAAGCTACCAACTTTTTATAAAAATCAAGGGAAGCGATAGCTCCAGTTGGATTATTTGGATAGGAGACTATCATCAGTTTAGCTTCTTTTGCAATGATAGGATCGATTCCATCTAAATCTATTATGTAATTATTCTCCTTTGTTAAGGGCATGGTATGAATTTTCGCTCCTGCAATTAAAGGACCTATTTTAAAAATTGGGTAACCTGGATCTGGAATTAAAACCAGATCTCCTGGGTTAAGAAGGGTTAAAGCAATTTCTCCAAAGCCACTTTGAGATCCAAGAAGAGATACAATTTCTTCTTTATCTAAATCAACCTTATACCTTTTCTTGTACCATTTAATAACTGATGCTATTAGCTCGTCTTTGTCACTAATGGCATATACATAGTTTTCTAGCTTAGAGGCTTCATTAACAAAAATCTCAATTAGCCTGGGGGAGGGAGGTATATCTGGTGTTCCAATGCTAAAGTCTATTACCTCCAAGCCCTTTGCTATAAGCTCCATTTTTTTATTATTAAGTTCTGTAAATACAGCTGAACTTAGTTTGGACATTTTCTTTGATATTTCCATTCTCGTTACATATCCTTACTTAAAGTTAAAAAATTATCTATATCCTCTTTTATTACACCTAATGAGCTTTCCCAGAAATCCTTAGAGTTAATGTCTATATTTACAAATTCACCAATAGCCTTTAAACTGTTTTTCCCGGTTATACTTAAAAGCTTGTCGTATTTAATTGAGAAAGCTTTACCTTCTTCAATATATTTTGCATATAAACCTTTCGAGAATAATTGACCAAAAGCATAAGGGAAATTATAGAAGTTAGAATTAGCATAATAATAGTGAGGTTTGCAAATCCACATATATGGATGTAAATAATTTTTATCCAGGCCTTCACCATAAGCTTCCATTTGAGCTTTCAGCATAATATTCTTTAATTCCTCTGTGGATAGAGAAGAAACATTTCTCTTTTCAAAAACCTCTTTTTCAAAAAGGAAACGGCTATATATGTCTATTATTACTTGAGCACAATCAGATATATCAGTTTCTAATATATTAAGGGCTTCTTTTTTATTCGCATTTTTAATAGCGGTTTTCTTTATTATAGTTTCACAAAAGGTAGAAGCGGTTTCAGCTATAGGCATAGGATAATCACTATTTAGTGTTTTCTCCTTATTTAAACAATCTCCATGATAAGCATGACCTAGTTCATGGGCTAAAGTAACTACATCGTTAAAAGTACCTCCAAAATTGGACATTACTCTACTTTCTCCAATAACATGAATGTTTTCACAAAAAGCTCCACCTACCTTGCCATCTCTTGGATACGCATCAATCCATTCTTTTTCAAAGGCCATCCGTGCAAAATCAGCAAGCTTGTCACTAAAACTTCTGAAGGTGTTTTCAATATAAGTGGCAGCTTCTTCATAGGTAAACTTACTATCAACTTCACCTATGGGAGCAAAGAGTTCATAAAAGGGAAGGCCAATTGGATAACCTAGTAACTCTCCTTTCCTTTTAAAAAACTTTTGGAAGTAAGGGAAACTTTCCTTCATGGAAGCGATCATAACCTCTAAGGTCTTAAGTTCCATTCTTGAATTTAAGACTGTTTCTTCTAGAGGAGATTTATATCCTCTTAGCTTCGTTATAGTTATAACTTCACCTTTAATTCCATTGAGGCAACCTGCTATTGAATCTTCTATTTTTTCATAAGCCTTAAGCTCAGCCATATAGGCAGTTTTTCTTAGATTAGAATCCTTATCATAAGCCATATTTCTTATAACGGTGAGAGGCAAACTTTGTTTTTCACCATTTATAATAATATCAACGGTGAGGGTTGATGTTAATAGCTCCCTTAACTTTGCCCAAGCATTTGAACCAGAATTTTTCATTTTTGCTATGATGTTCTCTTCATCTTCTGATAGGATATACTTGCAGTTATCCTTGATTTCTAAAAAGTAAAATTTATATTCTTTTAGTAATATAGATAAGTCAATAATATCTTCAATACCATCAATTGCACCTATCCATTTCTGTATTCGGGTTTTAGCTTTTGATAGATCAGATATCATAGCTTCTAATATATCTGAATATTTTAGACCTTCCCTATCCTTTGTATTAACACTTGTAACAAGTTGACAATATATATATAATTTGCTGGTTATTTTGTGAAGGCTTGTCTCTAAAGCTATGTAATTTTCTAAGCTATATGTTAAATTTGTGTCTTTTGTTGAAACATTATTTGCAAAATCATTGTAGGTTAATATTAACTTTTTACACTGGGCTATATCCCCAATAAATTCTGTTGACTTAAAGGAGGTATAAAGAGTATCTAAATTCCATTTCTTTTCCAAGTAGTCCACTTCCTTTTATTTAATTATAGCTAATTTGAGTACTAGGGTCAGCTACATGCCACCAAGTTCTTCCTGGGTTTAGAGGCACAACTTTTCCAGCTTCATCGGTTAATATAGTTTGAGAGGTTAAGCTAGCTTTTGACCATTTAATTTTCTTGACCATACCGTTACTAAATATAAACCCATCTCCAGAGCTTATAAGGTTGCAATCCAAATAAAGTTCATTAGGTCTGCTCTTGTAAGTTGCTATCTGGTATACAACATTTGTTACAGTAACAGGAAGATTATCTTCCCTATTTAAGGTAGGCGCTCCGTCCATAGATTTATAATATTGACCATCTTTGAAGCTATAACTGGCGCTGTAAGAACCATTGAATTTGATATTTATATTACTTGCAGCATCTAATTTATCTTCCCAATATTTTTTGTCGAAGCTTAATTTAACTGTTGGTTCTTTTACATAGCCTTTTGAGGTTACTAAAGCACTTATTTTAGCAGTTGAAGTATATAAACTATGTTCTTGTACTTTTCTTTCAGGATCTCTCCAATAGGCGGAATCATTGTAAAATTGATCTAAGTCCAACATTTTTCCTGCAGTTATTCTAGCTAATGCATCATGACTACCTCCGCAGTGGGCAAAGGGGAGGTTATATTCATAGGCCATATCAACAAAATAAGTTCGCATGCTCCTAACAGGGCCTATTTTATCGCAATTTTGGCTCTGATATACGGCAAGAAATCTTGATATTCCGCCTTCTGCCATAAATTCATATATTATGTCTGCATTATTAAGACCGGAAAGAGGTCTTGCTGCTTTTATGTTTTCGATAGTAGACATAAAGGCAACGTTAGCTAGAACCTCCTTGCTAACTTCAACACCAGTATAAGGCGCATAATATTTAGTTTCTACGGGAATGACGGTTTCTACTTTGGGAGGAACTTTTTTTATAACTTTTTTAACGGTCTTGTGGCCACAGCCTGGTATTAATAGTAAGGATATAATAAGCATAAAAGTTAAGGACTTTTTAAACATCACAACACCAACCTTTGATATTTTTTTGCATAACAACTAAATTATATAACTTTGATATATTATTGTCACTATAAAAACTAATCTATATATTTAGGATGGTTTTGTTAGAGTAGTATTAAGAAAGGAATATTACGAGAATTTTTATAGGTATTGATGATAAGTTAATAAGAAATGGCTTGGAATTGTTGCTTGTGAAAGATGATGGAATTGAGGAGGTGTAAGTACACAGAATGGGAAAGAACTCTATTTAAGTCATTGAACTTTAAGAAAGTATTAAAGAGGTAAGATAAACCCCCTTAATACTTAAAAATTAATTTATATTTTTGTTACATTTATTGCTTGATCGCCTCTTTCACCAGTGGATAAATCAAACTGAACTTTTTCACCCTCATCTAAGGTCTTATATCCATTAGCCGATATTCCGGAAAAATGTACAAAAACATCTGTTCCTTCTTCTGTGGTAATGAAACCAAAACCCTTCTGAGAATTAAACCATTTAACAGTTCCAACCATTATTAAAAACCTCCTAAAAACGCAAAATATAGAATTAAGATGATTATATTTTGCCTAATAACTCATAAAATATGCAGTATTTTCACAAGTTTTGCTATTTATTAATAATATATTAAGTATAGTATACTAACTTATTCAAAAATAATATAACTTTTTAAATTCTTATGACTATGATATAATATATTGGAAAAAATATTGAGGCATAACAATCTATAATTGTTATGCACTTATTAGGAATATTAGGAGGATTAAAATGGACAAATCAAAAGTATATTTTACTAATTTAAGGACTAAGCCTGGACAAAGTTTGCTACAGAAGCTAGAGAATTTGATAAAGGCTGCAGGGATTGATAAAATCGATTTTGAAAATAAATTTACTGCTATAAAAATGCATCTAGGAGAGCCAGGAAATTTAGCTTTCATAAGACCGAATTATGTTGCTACAATAGTAAAATACATAAATAGCAAAGGGGGGAAAGTATTCGTAACTGATTCTAATACCTTATACACTGGGAGACGTGCTAATGCTATAGATCATTTGACAGCAGCAGCAGAAAATGGATTTTCCCCAGTGACTATTGGCTGCAATGTTATAATTGCTGATGGAATTAAGGGAACGGACTATAGAGAAATAGAAATTAATTTAAAGCATTGTAAAACTGCAAAAATCGGGTCAGCTATAGCAGATGCAGATATAATAATATCTATGACTCATTTTAAAGGGCATGAAATGACTGGATTTGGTGGAACTTTAAAAAATCTGGGAATGGGATCTGGCTCAAGAGGCGGAAAACTTGAGATGCATTCAGCCTCAAAGCCAATAATTAAAGAAAAGAATTGTGTAAGCTGTGGTATGTGTGTAAAGAGTTGTTCACAGGGCGCTATCAGCTTTAATAGTAATAAAAAAGCAAGTATTGATTATGATAAATGTGTAGGATGTGGGCAATGCGTTGCTGTATGCCAGTTTAATGCAGCAATGGTCAAATGGAATGAATCTGCAGATAGTGCTATAGAAAAAATATCCGAATATGCCTATGCGGCTATTAAGGGTAAACCAAGCTTTCATATCAGTTTTATAATGAACGTTTCTCCAGATTGTGATTGCTTTGGTAATAATGATATGCCTATAATTGCGGATATAGGTATTGCTGCATCCTTTGATCCAATAGCCTTAGATAAGGCTTCAGTAGATTTAGTAAACAAGGCTCCAGTTATTCATGGCAGCTGTATAGATGATTCCTATTATGTAGTGGATGATGATAAATTTAATCATATACATCCTGATACCAATTGGAAGCAAGGCCTTGAGCATGGGGAAAGTATCGGCTTAGGTTCGCAAAAATATGAACTTATAGAAGTTAAATAATAGATTGAAATTGATGCCGGGGGTCAAGCTGGTGCGGTAGTTATTTTGCTACCGATCTAATCTGAACAGGGACATACCTGCATCTTATGTTACGATAATATCTGCTGCTTTCGAGCTAGAATATAGTAGCTTTACTCAATTCTTGAACGATAAGCAGGTGTGTCCCTGAATGAATTATTCTTTGTATCGATAAAAAAAGCTAACGGTTAAATTTCACCCCGGGGGTGAAAAAAGAAGAGGAGGAGGTTGAAAATGATTTTTGATGCTCATACTCATTATGATGATGTAGCTTACCAGGAAGATAGAGAACAAATACTTGGGCAATTAATTAGAAACAATGTAGAGGGAATATTAAATTGTGGTGCTTCCTTAGAGGGGGCAAGGGAATCAGCAATATTAGCAGAAAAGTATGACTTTGTTTATGCGGCAGTAGGTATTCATCCGGAATATGCTGATATAGTAGATTATAATGTGCTTATGGAATTAAGGGAGCTTAGTAAAAAAGATAAGGTTAAGGCTATTGGAGAGATTGGCCTTGACTACCATTATAAGGAGAATCCTACTAGACAAATTCAAATGGATGCTTTTAGAAAACAGATGGAATTGGCAAGGGAAGTAAATTTGCCTGTAATAATTCATGATAGGGAAGCACATGAGGATACTTTAAATATTCTAAAAGAATATAAAGGTGTAGTTGGAGAGATACATTGTTTTTCAGGTAGCAGTGAGTTTGCAATTGAATGTATGAAGCTTGGTTATTACATTGGATTTACTGGAGTTGTTACCTTCAAAAATGCAAAAAAGATACTTGATGTTATAAAAAAGGTTCCTTTGGACAGAATATTAGTGGAAACCGATAGCCCTTATATGACACCTGTACCTTTCAGAGGAGAAAAAAATCGCTCGGAATATGTAAAATACATAATAGAAAAGATAGCAGAGGTAAAAGAAGTAAGTTATGAAGAATTAGAATGTCGAACGAATCTCAATACTAGGGAGTTGCTAAGATTATAATTATAGTGTAGAATGACTTTATACTTTTTTAAGTTTACAATCACCTTAAATTAAAGGTTATTTTATGTTTTATGGGGGACCTAATAAGTTAGGTTAAACCTTAATAGAGTACATTAATTTAATACAGGCATAGTCTTACATAAGAATTTTTCTCAGACTTAGGCTAAAAAACGCACTCATACTTTTTATTGATTATTTATTATGCATATAGATGCATTAGCCAAAAGTCGAATAGAGAAAGCAAGTGATTATTGATACACTTTTTAGAAAGTGTCCTTGCTTATAGGAGGTAAATTTTTTATGGTAGAAGATTTGAAGGGTAATTTCAAAAATTATTTTTCAAGCGAAGCTAAAGCTATCTTCGTTGTGATGCTAATCTTAGTAGGCATTACAGCAGTCATTTGTGGAATGCGGAAAACTATTATAATTTCAGTGGACGGTAAAGAAAGAGAGATAGTTACCTATGGTGGAACACTGAAGAAAGCCTTAAGTAATAGTGGCATAGCTTTAGACTCGAAAGACAAGATAACGCCAGAAGTTGACAGCAACCTGGTAAATGGAGAAAAAGTATATATTAAAAAGGCTGTAAATATTACAGTTGAACACGATGGTATCAAAGATACTATTAAAACTGCCGAAAATAATGTTAGTGCTATGCTTTTATCAGAAAAAAAGATAATAGTTCCTTTAGAAGACGTGGATAAGATTGAGCCAGCTAAGGATTCTTTTATTAAAGCAAACATGAATATTGTTATTGTAAGAGTTAGCTCTACAGTGCAGCAAGAAAAACAGGCTATTGATTTCGCAACTCAAGTTAAAACTGACAACAATATGGAAAAGGGTCAGCAAAAGATACTCCAGGAGGGAGTAACAGGAGAAAAGTTAATAACCACAAAAATTTATTTAGAAAATAACAAGGAAATCAATAGAGTTGTTACTGAGGAAGTAACAAAACAGCCACAAGGTAAAATCGTAGCCCAAGGTACTTTAGGAGTATTAAATATAGCTTCTCGTGGTGATAAGGTATATTATACTAGTTCTCTTAAAGTTAGAGCAACTGCTTATAGTGCTGGTGTAAGTTCCACTGGCAAATCCCCTGGAGATGCAAATTATGGTGTCACAGCTTCAGGCACAAGGGCTCGAAGAGTTACAAATGGATATAGCTCAATAGCTGTAGATCCTTCAGTGATTTCAATAGGAACAAAATTATATGTTGAAGGATATGGTTACGCCATAGCAGAAGATACTGGCGGAGATATAGTAGGAAATAGAATCGATGTATTTTACGATTCTGATTCTGAAGCTAATAGCTGGGGAGTTAAATGGGTAAATGTCTATATATTAAAATAGGAGCTTTTTGCTCCTTTTTTTTCATTATAAGAAAAAAAGGAGGATACAATTGATTAAAGAAGTTATTGTAGTTGAAGGAAGAAACGATATAACAGCTGTAAAAAGAGCTGTAGATGCTCAGGTTATTGCTGTTGGTGGTTTTGGAATAAATAGAAGAGTAATTGAGATAATAAAGGAAGCTCAAAAAAGACAGGGAGTTATTATTCTTACTGATCCTGATTTTGCTGGTGGAAAGATAAGAAATATTATTGCAAAAAGAGTGCAAAACATAAAGCATGCCTACATAACAAGAGAGGAAGGAGAAAAAGATGAGGATATAGGAGTTGAAAATGCATCTCCAGAAAGCATTATAAGGGCTTTAAGTAAAGCAAGGTTTGAAGTAAAGGACTCAAGAGCAGAATTTACAATATCGGATTTATTTGATAGCGGTCTTACAGGTGATAAAAAGTCAAGAAGATTAAGAGAGATTCTAGGTAAGGAGCTTGGTATAGGGTATTCTAATGCTGCTACCTTTTTAAAAAGATTAAATGATTATGGAGTGACTAGAAGCGAGTTCGAAGTTGCACTTTGCATCATATATGAGGAGCTGGACAAAAATGAGTAAAACCTTAGATATAGTTAAAAAATATAATTTTAGATTTACAAAAAGCCTTGGACAAAATTTCTTAAGGGATGATACTGTATTAGATTCCATTTTAGAGGGAGCAAATATAAGTCCAGAGGATAATGTACTAGAAATAGGACCAGGCTTTGGAACCTTAACAAAGGAGCTTTTAAAAATATCAAAAAAAGTTATGGCTGTAGAGATTGATAAAAAGCTAATACCAATACTTAAAGATGAATTAAAGGAATTTGAAAATTTTTATTTATTCAATGAGGATATTTTAAAATGTGATTTAAATAGTATATTAGGTGAAGATGAAGTTAAGGTGGTAGCTAACCTACCATATTACATAACTACTCCAGTACTAGCCAAATTATTATCCGGTCATTATAATATCAGTTCTATAATAGTTATGGTGCAAAAGGAAGTAGGAGAAAGAATTAATGCAAAGGTTGGAACAAAAAATTATGGTGGGTTATCATTGATGATACAATATTATTCTGAAACTAATATAATTAGACATGTACCTCCTACCGCATTCATACCGAGCCCTAAAGTCGATTCTATCATCCTAAAGTTAGACCTTTTAAAGGAACCTAGAGTAAAGGTTAATAATGAAGAAGATTTCTTTAGACTTATAAAAGAATCCTTTAATATGCGCAGAAAAACCTTATGGAATTCCTTGAAAAGTCTAGAATATAGCAAAGAGCATATGGAAAGAGTTTTTATGGAATCTAACATAGATCCTAATAGAAGAGGAGAGACTTTAACCATCGAAGAATTCGCCTCAATAAGTAATTTAATATTTTAAATTGACTTTTTATCACAACAAGTTCACTTTTCAAATGTAACCTCATATATTATTATAAAGATTATATTTGGAGGTATAGGAGTTGTCTCAAAAAAAGAGTTATAGTAGATACTTTATAATATTACAGGAAGAGGAAAAGGGTTATGCACTAGCTTCCGATAAGGAGCCTACGGGTTATGTAAAACTAGAGATGAAAAACGATAAATGTAAAATTTCTTTTTATGTACAAAACTTAAAAAAGGAAAAGGAACCATATCACATGGCATTGATATGCTTTAAAAAGGAGACAAAGAACATTGTCACATTAGGATTGCTGAACATAGATGATCAAGGAAGAGCAGAGCATATCTTTGAATTCCCAGCAAACAATATTATGAATACAGGAATTGATTTAGACAGAATAATTGGAGCTACAGTTATGAAGCCAATTGATAAAAAAGTTCTATCTGTCATGAATGGATTCATGGTAACTGAAGTACCACAGTGGAAGATGTTTCCTATAATTGCTGAGGCGAAAAGCAAAGTAGAGGAAATAAAGATGCCTGAGGAAATAGAAACTATGGACACAGCCCCTGAAAGTATAGAAGGAGCAAATTTTTCAGAGTATGAAGAAATGATAGAGAAAAATAAAGAGGAAGACTTTAAAGAGGAAGAACCAAGAGAAGAGCCAAGAGAAGAATTTACGCAAGAGATAGAAGCAAACGAAGAAAGGATGAATATTGAAGATAATAGTAACTTTGAAGAAAAAATAGAGGAAGAAGAATATATTGAAAATATCCCTCAAGAAGAAACTGGAAAAGATAAAGGTATGCCTATGGGCTCCTCTGGAGAATTTTTTAAACAAATCATGTTAGAATTTCATGAAATGATTACTTTAGGTGGAGAAATAAAAAATTGCAGATGGTTCAAGGTACCAGTAAATAAATTCGAGGAATTATCTGATGTAACAAACTATAATAAATATACTGTGGTTTATTATCCTATGCTAAGTTATTTCAGATACATTAATGCCCATAAGCATTACATTATGGGACTAAAATACAACAAAGAAGGAAAAATGAAATATTTAGTTTATGGAGTTCCAGGAACTAAATCCATTTTAGATCAGCCTTATGGAGGTAAATCAGGCTTTGTAACCTGGATACCTTGTGAAAATGAAGCTTCTGAAAATGGTTTAGGATATTGGTTGATGTTTTATGATTTTAGAAGCTCCACGGTAGTGATACCAATCAGGTAGAATTATTTTTAGTATAAGCCAAGCTTTATATGCAAGTTATTTCTATTTTAGCTTATGCCTTCATATAATTAAACATATATATTAATGGAGGAAGCTAATGCATATAATATTTTTAACTAGAAAGAGATTTGGCGTAATAACCATAATTCTTGGGCTTATGATACTTACTTTAGCTTTAGGCTACAATTTTAATGACGGATTAAAATTTACAAGCCTAATGCAAAATGACATCTACTCATTAAAGGAATACGAAAGTAAAGACCAAAATCTTAGCTATAAACTACCTTCCGATTGGAAAACTTCTGCAAGAGATATGAAGATCGATAATATAAAATATTATAATGAATTCGTATCCAAGGATTCTTCAATTAGTGGTAGTGTGGCAGTAATTCAGAATCCAGAAGCCATAGGAGCTTACGTAGAATTTGTAAAGAACTTAGAAAACAGTAATAACCCAATAGAAAAGGTTACAAAAGTGGAAAAAAAGCTACAAACCAAGATAGGGTATCTTCTTAGATATGAAGCTAGGGATTTAGACCTAAAGGTATACGATTATTATCAATATTATATTAAAAACAAGGATAGTATTTATACTTTTCAATTTTCAGTAAGAAAAGATAAGAATAAGGCCAATATGTTATCCACCTTTGATACGATTTTTAAAACTGTTACATTGAAATAAGTATATTGAAATAGGGACACACCAGTTTTTTAAACTGATGTGTTCCTGTTTTAATTGGGTGTCTATTCATACTTTATAATTTGTGGTATACTTATACAGTGAAAATTGTTAAATGGGGTGGATAAGTATGAGGCCAGTTTTATTTAATTTTTTTGGAATAAAGGTTTATGGATATGGTACTATGATGGCTATTGGTATTATTGCTGCTGTCATGCTCTTAAGTTATCGAGCTAAGAAGAAAGGAATAGATGGAGATAGCATACTCAACATGTCTATTATTGCTGTCATTGCAGGAGTTATAGGTGGTAAGCTATTATATTATATTTCAGACCTAAGTAATATAATAAAGGACCCTTCATTATTACTAAATTTTGGAGCAGGTTTTGTAATATATGGTTCTATTATTGGCGGTGTAATCGGAGTATACATTTACTGCAAAATGAAAAAATGGAATTTAATTAATATGTTTGATTTAGTGATACCAAGTCTTCCTTTGGCTCAAGGTTTTGGAAGAATAGGTTGTTTACTAGCGGGTTGTTGCTATGGTAAGGAAACTAGCTCCCTATTATCTATTAAATTTACTAACTCCTTTTATGCACCCAATGCTGTGGCTTTAATCCCAACAGAAATTTATTCATCTATATTTGATTTTTTACTAGCTATATTTTTATTGTGGTATTCTAGAAAAGAAAGGAAAAAAGGTAGGATATTTGCCTTATACCTTATTATATATAGTATTGGAAGATTTATTATTGAATTTTTCAGAGGAGATCCTAGAGGAAATGTAGGGTTTCTTTCTTCAGCCCAATTTATTAGTATCTTTATAGTCCTAATAGGTTTCTTTATATTTTTCTATGATTGGAATAAGGGTAAAGAAAGTAGTATTACAGAGGATGTTCAGGATGCTGAGGATGATGAATATGATTATATATTGAAAAAAATCCAAATGTCAGAGCAAGCAGAATTAGAAGAAAAGGAAAAAGCTAAAGAGGATTCTGAAAAAGGAGAGCCCTAAAAAGCATATGGGCATTATTAGAATGAAAAAATTATTAACAGTACTACTGATAATGCTATTTATGACCACATTATCAGGATGCATTAATGTGGATGCTTTAAAGGTCAAATTAAAGATTAAAAACAGTGATTTTGAATACATAAAAGAAGGAAAAATAAGAAAAATAACCATACAAAACACAAGAGATAAAGGATTCTCCTTTGTGGTAACAGACCAGCAGGCGATAAACGAATTATATGATATACTATCCTCTGCTAAAGTGATTTCTCAAAAAACTGAATTGGAGCCTGACTATATATTTCAAATGGAAGAGTCCTCTAAAAAAATTTATTCTTTTAATTATGTAGCTGGCTTAGATGAAAAGAATTTGGGCAATTTATACAGTGGAAATAAAATGTATATTGTATCAAAAAGGATTGATACAGATATTATAAATAGTTTCTGGACTATAAGAAAGCCTATTAATTTTAACAAGGTATATTACGCATCTATAATACAAACTATAAAACAATTTACTAAAAATGGAGTAAAAGGGAAGACTATAGGAATTAATATAGGCGATGACATAGAAGCAATCAGATTTCTACTATCTACTGATTTGGAGGATTTTAAAGGGGAGTTAAATAAACTTCCTCAAAACATTGAGCTTTTTGATAAAAATCAAACTTATGATTTTGTACTAAATGTAAGCACTCAAGGATATAAGCAAAAGATATATAAGAGTATTATTTCTATAGAAAACTTAAGCGATAATTCTGTTAAGAAATATTATGTTATAGCTGAATATCCTCCATCAGTAGATAGCTGGGATATAAAGATTACACCTGATGTAAAGCCGGCAGATTTTTAAATGGAGGTGCTATAATGTCTAATTGTGACAAATGCTCCAGCGAAGGAAGTTGTAACAATAAGGAAGGTTGTAACAAAATATTTCAACGCTGCGGAAACATTAAAAAAGTAATAGGTATAATGAGCGGTAAGGGTGGGGTTGGTAAGTCTACCCTTACCGGTATTACTGCTGTGCTTCTACAAAATAAAGGGTATAAAGTAGGGGTTTTAGATGCAGATATTACAGGTCCATCGATGCCTAGGTTCTTTGGAATAAATAACTTAAGAGCAGTTATAGGCCAAATGGAAGACAGTGAGTCGGTAAAGTTTGAACCGGTTGTAACTAAGAGTGGAATTAAAGTAATGTCTATGAATCTGTTAACGGAAGACGAGGAAAGCCCTGTTATTTGGAGGGGACCAATAATTACCGGAGTCTTAAATCAAATGTATCAGGATACAGTTTGGGGAGATTTGGATTATCTGCTTATAGATATGCCACCAGGGACAGGCGATGTACCGCTAACTATAATGCAAAGCTTCCCAATAGATTATATGCTTATGGTTGCAACACCTCAGGCAATGGTAACAATGATTGTTAAAAAGGCAGCTATTATGGCAGAAAAGCTTGGGGTTAACATATTAGGTGTAGTTGAAAATATGGCTTACATTAAATGTGGTAGCTGTGGGAATAAACAGAATATTTTTAGCTCAAAACCAGCAGATTATTATGCTAAGGAGTTAGGATTACCTCTTTTATATGAATTCCCTATAGATACTCAGTTAACAGAAAGAATTGAAGAAGGCATGGGAGAAAGTTATATTTCCCATAATTCTTATTTTAAAGACTTTATAGAACTTATCATAGATAAATTGAACAAAGTATAATAATTGGGATTTTGGATATTATATCTTATGTAGGTTTTAAACCAATAATTAATTTTAATTAGGGGATGATTTTTTGAAGGCTTTAGTTGATAAAGATACCTGCATAGGGTGTGGTTTATGCCCAGCAGTTTGCCCAGAAGTGTTTGATATGGAGGATGATGGGAAGGCAGTTGCAATCTCTGAGGAGATAGGTGAGGATTCAAAGGTTGCTGCACTAGATGCGGAAGAAAGTTGCCCTGTTGATGCTATATCAATAGAGGAATAATTTCTCAAAAAGACAGGCCATTTGGTCTGTCTTTTTATCTGCACAAATACTGATTCAAATTAAGTACATAAAATAATTATTTCTTTAGTAGATTTTCAAATCTTTTTATTGGCAGAAGTCCTATAATAACCATGCAAATGATAAAATCTATTGATAAATAAAACCCATTATAAATTAAGGAATATAGGTAGACAGATTGTCCAACAGGCGCATAGCTACCAAAGAATACTACACCGGATATAAAGTGGCAAAGGAACCTTCCAAAAATTCCAACCGTTACAGCAAAGTATTTATTACGCTTAAAATAGCCAGCTAAACCAAGGGCCATAAAAGCTAAAGGATAATCAAGCAAAAGCTGGATTGGATGGACTATACTTGGCTCTATAATCAAAGTGATAATACCAAAGGTAAAGCCAGTTAAAAGCCCTATTTCAGGCCCATATATAATAGCTATAAGTAAGATAGGAACCATATCCCCTGGAGTTACACTTCCACTCTGGGGCATTTGAATAAATTTAAAGAAACTTAGAATTACGGCTATAGCAAGGGACATTGCGATTTGTGTCATAACTCTGGTTGTGATTTTTGTTTTCCTTATTTTCATAAACCCAAGAAAAAGAAGAAAAAGTGTAAGTATCACAATAGGATAAAGAGGATTCGCAAAAATTTCTTTTATTCGGTCTGTTAATACATTCATTTTTAACCTCCAAAGTGCCAGTAGATTACCTTAGATAAAACCGAGTTTAAATTAGAAAAACGTATTCCTAACAGGAATACGTTTAAATAAAATATCTAATAAGTTACATTATTAAATAAACCGCTTTCCTACGCTGGTATTATCCAGATCAGGTATTAGGGTAAGCTTTTTGTTTTACAAAAAGTTTTCTCAGCCTTTAGGCACCCCTAGCACATATAATTCAATGTTATTATAATACTTTAACTCTTGAAGTACAATACGTATAAAGTTAGAAAAAATTTATACTCGTATCATTAGTCATACTTTTATTTGATAAATCTATATCTACAATATCTCCAACCTTAACTTTCCTTGGAAGTTTACTTATACCAACATCCATAGTCGTTCCATCATTAAAATTTATAAAAGCATCTGTTTGATTTAAATCAATTACCATACCCTTCAATAATCTCACCCTTTCCTGTAGTTTATATAAATATAATCTGCAAGAAAATTAAAATTATTCAGGTATTACAAATAAATATCCTTAAATATTATTTTAAAAACCTCCAAAGCTTCTTCCATTCTATCCTTTAATAGCACTTTCTTATGTGCAAATTCTTCAAAACCTTCTTCAGTTAAGGTGAATATTTTTTGCAGCTTTTTTTGGGGGTTATCCCATTTACCTATAACCAAGTTACTTTTTTCATATCTTTTTAATATTGGGTAGATGCCACCTGTACTTGGAATCCATAAACCAGCAGTTCTTTCCCCTATTTTATGCGATATATCGTTTCCATTTGTAGGTCCTAGACTTAATATATATAGCACATATAATGGGAGTAGACCTTTTGTAAATACTTGACCCACAGCTTGATTCTCTTTTTCAACTTTTCTTATTTCTGTAAGTTTCTTTTTGTATTCTTCATATAATCTTTTTTCTTCAAGTCTAATATCATCTTTAGGGATACCACTATTCATAATTTATATTTCCTTTTGTACAATAATTCCTATAAGTCCAGGTCCAGTATGTACTACTAGGGAAGGACTAATATCACTTAGGGATAGTGAAACCAAATTTGGCATTTTTCTAAATATATCTAATATTGGCTTTGCTTCTTCCATAGCATCACCTTGAAGTATGTAAATGCTTGCTCTAGTTTTACGGAGCGTTTCCATGGCTATATCAATTAGCTTACTGATAGACTGCTTTCTTCCTCTAACCTTAGCAATGGTAAAATATTTACCTTCTGCATTTACTGATATTATAGGTTTCATCTTAAGAAGTTCCCCTATGGTGGCAGATACTAAGCCAATTCTGCCGCCTTTTTTCAGATATTCTAATGTTTCAAGGACAAAATTAACTGATACACTTTCTTTGAGCTTAGGTAGAGCGTCTATAATTTGCTCATAGCTAGAGCCACTTTGAATTAGCTTAGCACATTCTAAAACTATAATTCCTAGGCCTAAGGATAATACCTTAGAATCATATATGTAGGATGTTATTTCTGGATGATTTTCACTTATAACTTTAATAGCATTAAAGGTTCCTGAAAGGCCAGAAGAAATGGTGATAGCAATTATGTGGGTATAGCCTTCTGCAATTATATCTTTATATAGCTTTTCTATGTCCTCTAGAGAGGGTAACGAAGTAGTAGGTATTTCACTACTCAATCGATCATATACCTGCTGAGGAGTTATATCTACTCTATCTTTATATTCATTATCTTTGTATATTACTCGTAATGGTAACACCCTAATATTATTTTCTTCGACTTGTTCTTTATTTAAGTCGCAGGAACTGTCAGTTACAATGGCAATTTTATTCAAAGTTATTACCTCCTAAACTTTATGTATATAGTATATCACTTTTGATATGATTATCAATACTGATAACCCTAAAGAATATATATAAATATTTCAATTATTATATATATTCCATTTATTTACTTTGATAATTAGACGATTTTTGATAAAATAAATTTATATGCATTATAGTTTGGAGGTTTAAAAATGGATGATTTTTTATCGAAACCACTGGAAGAGCTAGCTGGAAAAAGTTTTAATTGTGAATGTAATAAAACTCATAAAGTAGATATTAAAAATATTCTTTTAGGAAAGGGAGTAGTAGATAAACTAGAGCCAATGCTGGAGCCCTTTAAAGGGAAGGATATATTGTTAGTTAGCGATATTAATACCTTTGAGTTACTAGGGGATAAGGTAAGTAAAATAATAGAAGGACAAGGAAATTTATTTAACTTTACTTTTCAAGAAAAACATCTAAAGGCAAATGAAAGGTCTATTGGTACTTTACTAATGGAGCTTCCTGCTAAACTAAGCTTGATCGTGACAATAGGCTCAGGAACCTTAAATGATATTTCAAGATATATTAGTTACAAGATGAACGTACCTTACATAATTATTTGTACTGCTCCATCTATGGATGGCTATGCCTCTGTGGTTTCTCCTCTTATAAGAAATGGGATAAAAAAGACCTATCAGGGAGTCTATCCTTATGCAATTATTGCAGATATAGCTATTATGAAAATGGCGCCTATGCATATGCTTTATGCTGGACTTGGGGATGTACTGGGAAAGTTTACAGCTCTTTGTGATTGGAGGCTTTCAAAACTTTTAACTGGGGAATATTTATGTGAGACCATCTTTAAACAGGTGGAAAAGGCAATAGATAAGTGCATTGAAGCAGCACCTAAATTAAAAGAAAGAGATGAGGAGGCTATATATACAATTTGTGAGTCCTTAATATTGTCTGGATTGTGTATTGGAATGGCTAATAGCTCAAGACCTGCCTCAGGAGGGGAACATTTATTAGCTCATAGCTGGGAAATAGTATTTATGGCAGAAGGCAGGGACGGAAAGTTTCTTCATGGTAATTATGTTGGAGCTGCCTTAGGGGTTGTATTGGAGACTTACCACCTTCTAGAAAGCATTGATATAGAAGAGGTATATAGATCAAATATATACAAAAATTTAAATAAGGATAAATGGGAAAGTGGAATTAGTTCATTATTTTCTGAATGCTATAAAGATATAATTTTATTTAAGGAAAAGAATATCTGTTTTAATATGGTAGAAAGAGAAAAAAACATGGAAAATATTAAAAATAACTGGAAAGAAATTATTAACATAGCAAAAAAAGCTCCTAAGACTAAATATATAAAAGCTATCCTTGAAGAGGCAGGTAGCAATTTTTATCCATCAGATTTAGGAGTAAACAAGGAACTTTTATATAAAAGCATTATAGGCGCTAAGGATATTAGAAATAGATATGTTATATTTCAGCTGCTTGAAGATATAGGTATGCTTGATTATATTGCAACAGAAATAGTAGAGGGAGACTTATTTAGTAGCTAAGGACCAGTCACCATTTAGGTAAGTTGCATTAAAACTTATACTTATTAAATTTTTATTAGAAATATAAGCTACACCTATTAGATTAACATGATTTGCAGAAGTTAGTTTAATTCTTTCTATATAAATGAGTACTCCTTTAAGACTTCCATCGCTTCCTCTCATACCTTTTTCTTCTAAGGATATGAAGGATTCAGTTGCAATGTTATTTAAAGGTTTAAGCTCACTGACGATGGATGCTTTACAATTTTCGGAGATTCCTTTCATAGAGGAGATATCAACGGCTATATAGGTGTTTTTCTTGTCGGTCACTATAGGTGAACTTGTCATTTTATCCACTATATTAAGGTATAAACTATCTAAATTTGTATAGTCTGTAATGCTTGTTTGAGTTTTTGTTTTATGTTTACAAGCAGATAAAACCAAAGGAAACATAAGAATTATAATTAATATAGATATATATTTAAAAGATTTCTTCAATTTTCTCACTCCAAAAGTTTAATATTTAAATTTTAACATAAAATTCTTATTTTTGAAAGGCCTATGTATATAAGAGAAAGCAGAAACGAAAAGCTAAATATTAGTAAGGGGAATTTAGCATATATATATCTCCATAAAAATAAAACGCCAAAATTTAAATATCTTGGCGTTTTATATTATTTATTTTTTGTGTAGTACCTTTAAAGTAGCATACACCGCTTTTTAAAGTACAAACTTATATAGCCTCAAGCATAGAGTATTGAGAGGAATAAAGTTTGTAATAGTGACCTTCAAGCTTCATAAGTTCTTCGTGGGATCCTTTTTCCATTATCCTACCCTTATCTATATACATTATTGAATCTGCATTTTTAATTGTAGATAATCTATGGGCGATTATAAAGGAGGTTCTGCCCTTTAGTAGTCTTTCAAGACCCTTTTGAAGAGCAATTTCTGTTTTTGTATCAATACTTGAGGTGGCCTCATCTAATATTAATATCCTTGGATTAGCAAGTAGTGCTCTAGCAAAGGATATTAACTGTCGTTGTCCTACCGATAATCTAGCACCTCTTTCGTTAACCTGGGTATTGTAGCCTTCTGTCATTGCCATAATAAAATCATGGGCCTTAACTGCCTTAGCTGCTTTAATTACTTCCTCATCAGTGGCATCAAGTCTGCCATAGCGTATATTATCAATTATGTTACCAGAAAATATAAAGGAATCCTGTAGCATAATTCCCATCTGACGTCGCAAGGATTCTAAAGTAACTTTCTTAATATCCGCGCCATCTATAAGTACTTCACCCGCTTCTAAATCATAAAATCTACTTATTAGGTTAACTATTGTTGTTTTACCAGCTCCAGTTGGACCTACAAGAGCAATGCAGTTTCCTACTTTTGCTTTAAAGTTTATATCGCTTAGTATTCTTACCCCATCCTCATAGCTAAAGGAGACATCCTTAAATTCTACTTCCCCAACTATAGGTTTCAAAAGGGTTGCCCCAGGTATATTTTTTACCATAGGCTCCTCATCTATTGTTTCAAAAATTCTTTCTAGATAGGCCATAGCTGTTATAATTGAATTATAAAAAGTTCCTATATTATTAATTGGTGCCCAGAATCTTCCTAGGTAGCCTATGAAAGCAACAAGGACACCTACTTTTACACTGGTACCGAGTAGGGAAATTCCAACTACATAGATTGCAGCGGTAGTTAAAATAGATACTATTTCTGTAGAAGGACCTAGTAAAAATTGTATTGACACGGCCTTCATCCAGGAGCTTCTGTAATTTTCTGATAGTTCGTTAAATATCTTATGGTTTTCATTTTCCCTAGCGAAAGATTGAGTCACCTTCATGCCACATATACTTTCATGGATATATGCATTTAAATTTGATTGCTTTGAGCTTAAAATTTGGAAAGCTTTCCTTTGAGCATTCTTTATAGTCATAACTATTAAAAATAATACAGGAAGACCAGCTAAACATATAAGTGTAAGCCTTGCATCAATAACTAGCATAAAAACTATAATAACTATTAAGCTAAATAAATCTGTTACTGTATTTACAATACCATTTGATAGTAGATCGCTTAAGGAATTAACATAATTAACAACTCTAACTAATATTTTCCCATGAGGTCTGCTATCATAGTAGGAAAAAGGCAACTCTTGAAGTTTGTCAAAAATATCTTTTCGTATTCTTTCAATCATGGATTGCCCAATATTATTCATAATGCGAATCTTAAGCTTAAGACATATCCCTGTGACAACTAGTGATAAAGCATATAAAATAGATAAAATTACCAGGCCTTTAATGTCTTTCTGAGGTATTTTGTAATCTATAGCAATTTCAACCATGTAGGGGCCAAACAGAGCTGCAATACTTGATATTAGCATTATTAGTACTGTAAATATTACGGACTTATAATAGGGCTTTCCGTAGCTTATTAATCTTTTGAAATCTTTCCCATTAAATTCACTTTGAAGTGTTTCATCAACATCATATTTATTTCTTGCCATTATCCGACCACCTTTGCGTCAATATTATCAAAGTCACCTAGCTGATTAATATATACACTAAAGTATTGACCCCTTAAATGTAGAAGCTCTGCATGGGTTCCTTGTTCCACAATTGACCCATTATTTAAAACTAGTATTTTATCAGCATTTTTAACAGAAGATATTCTATGGGCTATAATAAAAGTAGTTTTATCCTTAAAGTAGGAATTTAAGGTTTTGTGTATTTTATGTTCTGTTTCCATGTCCACGCTAGAGGTAGTATCATCTAAGATTAAAATATCTGGGTTTTTAAGCAGAGCTCTTGCTAGAGCAATTCTTTGCCTTTGACCTCCAGATAGACCAACGCCTCTTTCTCCAATTATGGTATCATAGCCTTCAGGCATATTTTGAATAAATTCATGAGCATCTGCCATGCTTGCCACCCATTGAATTCTTTCCATGGAAGCATCAGGTACACCGTAAGCTATATTTCCTTCTATTGTATCTGAGAAGAGGAATATATCCTGCATCGCTGTGGATATTCTTTCTCTTAGTATATTTACATCTATATCTTTTATATTGATATCATCTATAAGTATTTCACCCTCAGTTGAGTCATAAAATCTGCATATAAGACTAACTAAGGTAGATTTTCCTGAACCAGTAGGTCCTATTATGGCAATTGTTTCACCAGGGGAGACCTTAAGGTTTATATCTTTTAAGACCTCTTCATCTCCATAGCTAAAGCTTACGTTTATAAATTCTATGTTGCCATTAAGCTTTTCTTTTTTAACTTTTGCTTTATGATTTTTAATGGTTGGTTTAATTCTTAATAGATCCATGATCTTTTCCCCAGAGGTAGAAAATCTTTGTATATCGTTTATTAACCAACCTATCATTCTCATAGGATTGTTTAGTGCAAATATTAAGCTATTAAAGGTTACGAGCTGACCAATTGTAAGCGACTTGTTTATTACGAGTATGCCTCCAATAAGGATCATAAGCACAACCATTGAGCCCGCTAAGGAATCAAGTACTGGAAGATATTTTTCCCAGATAGCTGCTGACGCAAGGTTTTTTTCTTTAAAACCATGGTTTATCTTATTAAATTTCTCTTTCTCAAAATCCTCTTTTGCAAAAGCCTTTACCAATCTATTCCCGCTTATATTCTCTTGAACCACAGAGTTTAACTTAGAAAATTGCGCTCTTATGGCAAAAAAAGAGGCCCTTACGTTTGTAGATAGTTTTAAAGCAAAAATAAAGGTTAAGGGAGTAATTGCAAGTAGGATTAAGGTGAATTTATAATTGATGGTAAACATTAAAGTTACAGCAAAGATAAAATTAGTGGCATTATCAAATACATTATAAATTACAAAGGCAACAAAATGTCGTACCATATCGATATCACCAGTCATCTTTGTCATGATATCACCTGTATTAGTTTTATCAAAGAAATCAAAATCCTGTTCTTGAAGTTTATTATAAATCTCTGACTTTAGATCAAAAATTAAATTTTGAGATACTCGCTCAAAATTCATCAAAAAAGTGTACCTTAAAATTGCTTTTAGGAATGTTGCACTGACTATTGAAATAATAAGTATTGGTAGAATTGATACATGCTGATTTACAATAACTTTATCTACGATTATTCCTGATAAATAAGGGCTCACCATATTTAAGGCTGAACATATAAGTACCAGTAAAAGACCGCCAAGCATTCTACCTTTGTATCTTTTAATATATGGAAATATCCATTTGAAAGCCAAGATAAAGCCTCCTTCCAAAAAAAATAGTTTAACTTATTTATTATGAACTTTTATATTAAATTGTGGAATGTACTATTTAATCATAATGATGTATAATTATATAAAATATACTTCTAATGTGTAGGCAGGTGATAAATTTGTGTATAAGCATGTGTGCTGAAGATTTTAATCCAAGGATAATGTATGCGGTTCAAGCTAAATACAATGAGAAAAATAGGGGGAGCTTTCATTCCCATGATTTTTGCGTTCTAACATATATAATTTCTGGTTCTTGTACTTATAAGATTGGAGATATGTCTTATGAAGTAAAAAAAGGCGATGTGTTATTCTGTAATCCTGGAGTTTTTCACGGAAGGCATTTTTTAGAGGGACAGGAAATAATCGAGTTTCAGACAGGCTTTAATAATTTATGGTTAAAAAATATGAAAAAAGATTGTCTTATTAATGAAGGGGACTCCCCAGTCATTAAACCTGTGAAGTATGAAGCAGAATTTATTAAATGCTGTGATGAGATTATAGCGGAGAAGCAAAAGAATGAACCTGGGTATGAACTTATTTTAAAATCCTTAATAATGAAGCTTATTGTTATTTTTATAAAGGAAACCTTAGTTGAAATTGAAGCAAGTGAAAGCTTGGATTTTGAATATTATGATAAAACGACTATAGTAAATACTATTATTTCCTATATGAATGATAATTATATGAAAGCAATATCCTTAGATCGAATTTCTAAAAATACTTATTTAAGCCCTGTTTATATATCAAAATTATTTAAAGAACTAACGGGAGATTCTCCTATAAATTATCTTATTAAGATAAGGCTATCTAAGGCTCAGGAACTTTTAAGAGAAGGCCATATGACTATAAAAGTTATTGCTAAAAGTGTAGGTTATGATGATGCTTATTATTTCAGTAAACTTTTTAAAAAGTATTATAAATTACCTCCATCTAAATTTATATTAAAGGGATAAAAACGATAGAAAGATACTAAAGGTTGGGGACACAGCTAAAGCTGTATCCCCGATCTTTTCGTGTTTCTTGCGGTAGAAAGAAGTAATTTAGTCTACTTTTAAACTACCTTCTGTTTGATTTGATCTTTGATTAATAGGTAGGAGCTAAACAATACTATGAAGCCCCCAATGACAGTATTTATGCTTACACTTTCCTTTAAGAATAAAAAAGAAAATATTACTGCGCTGATAGGGTCTATATAGGATAAAACACCTACGAATTGAATGCTTTTAAGCTTTTTAATTCCGAGAAAAATAAAGTCCTAAGGCTCCAGCAATATGTATAATAGCTATGACTGAAAGTATTATAATATCTGATAAATAGGTGTTTTGGAAAAAGGAAAATCTAAAAAAGGACTTCACAAAAGGGGAATTATAGGTAACGAAAAAGAAAATAATAGAAGCAAAGCCGGTTTGACAAAATACTAAGAGGAAAGCTGGAATATGAGATAGCTTTTTGCCTATGATTGTAACTAAGGAATAAAAAACTGCTGCTATAAGCCCAAAGCTAATACCATAAATATCCTTTACAGATATGGGATTATTAAAGCTGACTACCATAAAAGCTAAACCAAAGAAAGCTGTTGCAAAAGGCAGCAGCTTTCTTTTCTCAAATTTTTCCTTCAGTAATATATTGGCAAATATAGCTACAAAAATAGGGGCAGTATAATAGCTTATTACAGCATTTGCAAGTGAGGTAGTTTTTATAGCTTTAAAGAAAAATAACCAATTTAAAGCCAAAACTAATCCGCTTAAAGCTATAAGGAATTAAAAATATAAAGGATAGAAATACTCTAAAAAAACTATAACTTCACTAGGTTGATTAATTTTTTTACCAAAAATCCCAATACTTCCCCATATTAGCATTGAGATTATTATATAAATGAAACCTGAATTCAAAATTTAGCCCCCTAAATTATACTTAATCTTCGAATTCTATTAAGTTGTCCCAATCTCTGATTGTATCTATTAAATTTTCAACACTTGGACTAAAACCATTTCTAACGTAGAAGCCAGAAACTGAATTGGCAACAAGCATAGAGGTTTTCAAGTCAAAACCAAGCATTAAGCCAAGGCAAAGCCCTCCATTAAAATTATCTCCACCACCGGTAGAAAGCTTAGGTTTTTTAACATAAAGACTAGGAACTTCTTCAATGCAGTCCTTATCAAAGGAAACTGAATTTTTTAATGTATGAACTACAACTGCATCAACAGTTAAGGTGTTAAATAAATATTTTCCCATTTCTTCTAAGGAAGGAAGGGCAGCATCTTTATTGAAGGATAAATAAATTTGATTTAATTCATTTAAGTTAATTCCAAGAACAACTCTATAATATTTATTAAATTCTGAAATTAAATTCATGCATTCTTTAATATCATAAGCGGACCTTTCTGAAACATCTGCTAAATCAAAGAACATAGTATAATTTTTCATAGGAGCATGACCATCTAATACATCATCTAATATTCCTCTCATTATTTCATTAAAGCGAAGAACACTATTCCAATTAACCAGTCCAACTAAATCACTCTTTGTAAAGAAATCAGATAATTCTTCAAGACCTAATACATCTTTAATATATTTCCAAGTTAAGGCATGAAGGGTTTCTCTTTGGGATAGCATTATTTTCCCATCATTAAATTCTAAAGCTGTTGTATAGCCAGGATTACCAAAGGTATATAATGAACAGTTTTGGGATAGACCTCTAAATATGCTGTCTATTTCTGGATATCCAAGAGCAGCCACACAATTTGTTTTAATTCCTAAGGCTCCCATGGAATTAGCAAGAATAGGAGCATTGCCTCCAAGCTTTGTAAATCTTTCACAAAGTTCGATACCACAGCTCATTCCTTTTTTTGATTGTACATAAACTCCGAATTCACCAATATCATTAAAAAATTCGTTTTCTCCAGCCTCATTTTTTGATTTTACTACTCTCATTATTTTGTCAACAAAGCCATCTATTCCTATTGTGGCAGTTTTTTGACCAATTGCTTCTGCATTTACTTTTAACAAGTCTATTGCTTGTTCTCTGAAACTGTTCATTTGTATTCCTCCTAAATGTTATATAAGCTTTTAAATAAAAATATAACATAAAATTTCGTAAATAGAAAGAAATAAATTTGCATTTATGATTATTATCAGATATTAATCTCTTTCCCTAATTGGGGTATAGGGTTTTCTTTCTGCTACACTTTTATAAGCTGGTCTAATAATCTTTTGAGGCCCAATTAATTCTTCTATTCTATGAGCGCACCAACCTACAATTCTTGCAACGGCAAATATAGGAGTATAGAGCTCCCAGGGAATATTCAACATATCATAAACAAAGCCAGAATAGAAATCCACATTTGCACAAACAGGGCTATTAAGATTTCTAAACTCACTTAAAGCTTCTTTAGACAGTTCTTCTACCAACTCATATAGTTTATATTCATCAAAACGATCTTTTTCCTTTGCAAGTTCAGCTGCCTTTTCTTTTAAAAGTAGTGCCCTAGGGTCAGATATGGTGTATATGGCATGTCCAATTCCATATATAAGACCGGATTTATCGAAGGCTTCCTTTCTTAATAACTTAAAGAGGTAAGCTTTTATTTCCACTTTATTATCCCAGTTTTTTATATTCCGCTCTAAATCCTTCATCATTTGAATAACTTTGATGTTTGCTCCTCCATGCTTTGGACCTTTTAAAGAACCAACTGCAGCGGCAATAGCAGAATAAGTATCTGTACCAGTGGAAGAAACTACGTGGGTTACAAAGGCAGAATTGTTACCACCTCCATGTTCAGCATGAAGAACTAAGGAAAGATCTAAGATCTCAGCTTCTGTCTGAGTATATGAATTATCAGGTCTTATCATATAAAGTATATTTTCTGCTGCACCGAGTTCTGCTTTTGGTGAATGTATATAAAGGCTATTATTATGATAATAATGGGATTTTGCTTGATATCCGTAGGCCACTAAGGTTGGGAATTTTGCTATGAGCTCCATACTTTGTCTTAGTACGTTCTTTATGGAGGTATCATCTGGGTTATTATCATGAGAATACAAAACTAATATACTTCTCGCTAATTTATTCATAATGTCATTACTTGGTATCTTAAGAATCATATCTTCTGTAAAATTAGAAGGCAGAGATCTAAAGCTGCCTATCATTTCATTAAACTGTAGAAGTTCTTCAAGGTTAGGCAATTTTCCAAAGAGTAACAGGTAGCAAACCTCTTCAAAACCTTTTCTTCCATCCTTTTGAAAGCCGTTAACTATATGCTTTATATTTATTCCTCTATATTGGAGCCTTCCTTTGGAAGGTATCTTTTCATTGTCATCCATTATGTAGCCATGTACTTCACCTATTTCTGTAAGACCTACTAAAACTCCAGTACCATTATTGTTCCTAAGTCCCCGCTTTACTCCATAGAGCTCGTAAAGCTCTGGATCAATCCTGTTTCTTTCAATAAGCTCTGAAAGGTTTGAAAGCATTTCATCCCCCTGGTTTTTAATTATCAAGATAGTTCACCCCCTATATTTATTAAGATGTATAAAACATAATATTTATACATTTATTATTAATAATAATACCAACAATTATATTACAAAATCTATAGAAATTAAACATTTAATTTTCATTTTCCAAAAAATTAACAATTATTAATTAAGACTGCTTAGTTTTTCTTCTATAAATTTAAAGAGTTTCTTGTATAGAAGATCTAATTCATAAGTCTTAGGAAGAAAAGAATAAAAAATATCCAGATAATTTTTCTCCATATAATATTTGAAGGTAAAATTAAAATTGAAATCAAGAACCCAACCTAATTCAAGAAGTCGTCTATCATAAGAATTTCTGATCATTTCATAGTCTACTCTTTCCTTTTTCATTAAAGCATTATATATATCCTTTGAGTAAGTTTGTTCCTTGGGCAATTCATCTAAAGCAGCATTTGGAGAAGTTGCCTTATCTTTTTCATAGGAAGAAATAACATAGAAGATATCTAACTTATCAGCATCTCTAATCAGAGCGCAATAAAGGAAGGTTTCTGGATCAATAGTATCTGGGATACATTTAGCATTGTGATACTTTATTGCAGCATACAAATACTCTTTTTCCTTCAAGGATAAGAAGCCTAATAGGTCTTCTTCCTCTAAAACGGTTAGACCTAGTTCAGCGTGGTTTATAGATTTAAAATCAGAATAGGTTTTATAGGTAACAAATTGCTGGAATCTTCCTACGTCATGAAGGAGCGCTATAGCCTCAGATAAGAGCTGCTGATTTTCTGTAAGATTTAAAGAAGAAGATAATTCCTTCATTATATTACATACTCTTTTAGTATGATCTGCTTTTACCTTGAGATTTTGAACAACCAGAGGGTCCTTTGATGAAAAGGAACTAACATAATAATCAAACCAAGTATATAAATAATTTATATTTTCTTTATCCATAAAAACCTCCATTGAAATTGTTTCAATATAGTTATAAACTAATTGTAGATTTAATATTGATTATAACATCTTAAGGAAATAAATCACAGATAAAATAGATATAATGAGGTGCGTTATGGATAGGGTTCAAGATGAAAAGGATGAAAGAGTAGAAGAATTTGTTTTAAAGTATAAAAATAAAGTCAAATTAGCAGGGATATCCCATCCACTTATAAAAGAGGTGCTAGCTTTAATGACCAATTCTAGGCCTAATCCTAGAAAGCTATTTGTTATTGAAGGTTTATGGGCGCTGAAAAAGGCTAAGGATTATAAGCTTGAAATTGAAGCCTTTGCCCTATGTCCAGAATTTATACATAGCAGCGAGAATGAAAAGCTTGCAGATGATTATGTAGAACTAGCTTCTGACGCTTATGTATTGTCTAAAAAAGTATTTTTAAAAATAAGTGAGAGGGAGAATCCAGATGGGCTGCTAGCAATATGCAAGCTACCTACATTTACTTTTAAGGACATACCATTAAAGGAAGATAATCTTTTAGTAATACTAGATGGGCTGGAAATTCCAGGGAATATTGGAACGATAATAAGAACTGTTGATGGAGTTGGTGGAGATGGAGTAATATTATGTAACAGAAAAGCTAGACTAACCCATCCAAAACTAATTAAAAGCAGCCAAGGCTCAAATTTTACTGTTCCTATTGTTGAAGGGGAAGTTAAGGATATTAAAGCCTACCTTAGAGAAAATAATTTTAAAATATATCTAACGGATACTAGAGCAGAAAAGGAATATTATGAAGCTTCTTACAAGGGTAGGATAGCTATCGTAGCTGGTAGTGAACGTTATGGTATATCTAGAGAATGGTATGAAGAGGATATAAATATGATTTCTATACCTATGTATGGTGATTGCGATTCATTAAATGTGGCAATTGCTACCACAATAGTATTATATGAAGCAAGTTTAAAACAAAAAGGGAAAATTATTAGATAGACGATGAATAATAGCTGTGATATATTAAAGTTATATATAAAATTAGCGGGTTTCATTTGCTAATTGGGAGTGATAATTTGAAGCTATCAAATTTTATTAAGAGTTCTAAGTTTATAAAGATCTCTATTTATGGGGTTATGATATGTTCCTTAGTTATATTGCTTGCCCTATATTTAAACTTGCCTAGTTATAACTTAGGGGCGGGTATATTATCATATAAGGATAAAAAATATATGTCAGAAAACTCAGAGTTTAAGCTTGAGCCTTTAAAGCTTGGGAAAATAATTGGTAAGCTTGGCAGGAAATTTATTTATACAATAAAGGATAATGATAACTATATAGTAGCTCAGGAAATTTTAGGACCTACCTTAGTTTATAGAAAAGCAAATTTCAGTCCAGTTTATTATATAAACTTAAAAATATCTTCTATTAAAATTGAAAATGAGAAGTTTTTTTCTAGTAGTATAGTTTCAACAAATAAGGCAATTATTGACGATTTATTAGCTAGTCTTAAAGACCCAATAAAGCAGGACAGTGCTCCTTCGGAAATTATAACTAAGTTAAAGGTATATTTGCACTCTGAAGCTTTAAAGGGGCTAGATTATTATGTATATGTAAAGTTAGACAAATATAATAAGGTGTTTATAGATGAAATTGGAGATAAGGGTGAGCTTTTTTTAAATATACCTGCAGGGCCTAAATTTTCCTTATGGATAAATAATACGAAAAAAAACTAAAGTAAGTTGGTGATTATAATGTCTAATATTGAGGGAAATATGGATTTTGTCCATTTACATGTTCATACAGAGTATAGTCTTCTTGATGGTTCAGGTAAAATATCAAAGATTATTTCCCGGGCAAAAGAGCTTGGCATGAAAAGCATTGCCATAACTGATCATGGAACAATGTATGGAGTTGTAGATTTTTATAAGGAAGCAGTGAAACAAGGTATAAAGCCTATTATTGGTTGTGAAATTTATGTGGCAGAAAAGTCTATGCATATTAAACAAAATGATGGAGAAAATGAAACTTTTCATTTGGTGCTTTTAGTTGTAAATGAGAAGGGTTATAAAAATTTAATGAAGATTGTTACAGCCTCCTCCTTAGAAGGCTTTTATTATAAGCCAAGGGTAGATCATGCCTTTCTTGAAAAGCACTCGGAAGGTCTGATAGCAACTAGTGCCTGCTTAGGTGGTGAGGTGCAAAAAAATATAACGAAGAGGAATAGAAAAAAAGCTATTGCGGCAGCACTTTTTTATAAGGGTATATTTAAGGAAGGCTTTTACCTTGAGCTTCAAAATCATGGAATTGAGGATCAAGCTCTAGTTAATGAGGAATTATTAAAGCTATCTAAGGAACTAGATATCCCATTGATTGCAAGCAATGACGTACATTATATAAGACAAGAGGATGCGAAAGCTCATGATGTTTTATTATGTATTCAAACAGGAAAAACCGTTGAGGACGAAAAAAGAATGCGTTACCCTTCAGACCAGTTCTATTTGAAATCACCGGAGGAGATGTACAAGCTTTTTTCTTATGAAAAGAAAGCTCTACAAAATACTGTTGAAATAGCGGAAAAGTGCAATTTCACTTATGAGTTTCATGTATCTAAATTGCCTAAATTTCCAATTGAGACAGGAGAAGATGCATTTGATTATCTGAGAAACTTATGCTTAAAGGGAATGAAGGGAAAGTATGAAAATGTTACTAAGGAGCTGGAGGAAAGGTTAGAATATGAGCTTCAAGTCATAAAAACTATGGGGTATGTAGATTACTTTTTGATTGTCTGGGACTTTATAAGGTTTGCAGATGAAAACAATATATTTACAGGACCAGGTCGTGGAAGTGCAGCAGGATCACTTGTTGCATATACCCTTAACATTACAAAGATAGATCCTATAAGATATGGCTTGATTTTTGAAAGGTTTTTGAATCCAGACAGAATATCTATGCCAGATATTGATAGCGATTTTTGTTATGAAAGAAGACAAGAAGTAATTGACTATGTGGTAGCTAAATATGGGGCAAATAATGTATCTCAAATTGTAACCTTTGGTACTATGGCTGCAAGAGCTTGTATAAGAGATGTTGGACGAGCAATGAATTATTCATATGCTGAGGTGGATAAGATTGCTAAAATGATTCCAACTCTTATTGGGATAACAATAGATAAAGCTTTAGAGATAAATACTGAGCTTAATGCAATATACATTGATGATGATAGAACTAGGGAATTACTTGATGTAGCAAAGTCACTAGAGGGACTTCCAAGGCATACTGCAACCCATGCTGCTGGGGTAGTTATTGCCTCGGAGCCCTTAGTTAACTATGTACCGCTTCAACAAAATGAAGGGGGCATAGTAAGTCAATTTCCAATGGGAATCTTAGAGGAACTTGGACTCCTGAAAATGGACTTCTTAGGGCTTAGAACCCTTACGGTAATTCGAGATGCAGTGGAGATAATTAGAAAAGTAAAGGGAATAAATATAGACCTTAGCAAATTAGATTTTGATGATGGAAAGGTCTATAGCATGATAGGAGAAGGAAAGACAGTAGGCGTTTTTCAACTTGAATCTCCAGGTATGACCACCTTTATGAAGGAATTAAAACCGGATAGTCTTGAGGATATAATAGCAGGAATAAGCTTATATCGCCCAGGTCCTATGGCAGAAATACCTAGATATATAGAAAATAAGAAGAATGTAGCCAATATAAAGTATGAAACTATGGAACTTGAACACATCTTAGGGGTAACCTACGGCTGCATGGTTTATCAGGAACAGGTTATGCAAATAGTTATGGATCTGGCGGGCTATTCTATGGGGAGAAGTGACCTAGTAAGACGTGCCATGTCAAAGAAAAAGCATAAGGTAATGGAAGAAGAAAGGCATAACTTTATATATGGTATAGTTAAGGAAAATGGAGAAATAGAGGTTCCTGGATGCATAAGAAATGGAATAAAGGAAGAGAGTGCAAATAAAATATTTGATTCTATGATGGATTTCGCGTCCTATGCGTTTAATAAATCTCATGCTGCAGCTTATGCAGTGGTAGCTTACCAAACAGGCTATCTTATGAGATATTATCCTACAGAATTTATAGCAGCAATGCTGAATAGTGTTCTTGGCATCAATGAAAAAATAGCTTATTATATTAGGTTTGCAAAGGAGCTTTCTATAGAAGTTCTTCCTCCAGATATAAATGAGAGTTATACTAAATTCACAGTTATTGGAGGTTCTATTAGATTTGGATTGGCAGCTATAAAAAATGTAGGACAAAATGTTATAGAAAATATTATAAATGCTAGGGAAACAAAAGGAAAATTTTCAAGCTTAATGGATTTTTGTAGCAAAGTGGATGCAACAGGTGTAAATAAGAGGACTGTAGAAAGTATGATAAAGGCAGGAACCTTTGACAGCCTCAAAATTTATCGCTCTAAAATGCTTGCAGTATATGAAAAGGTTCTAGAAGGAGTTACAAACGAAAAGAAAAGGAATATTTCTGGACAAGTTAGTCTTTTTGATGCTTTAGGAGATTCAAAGCTAATGAATGAAGCAGAGGTTAAATTTCCCGATATAGAGGAATTTGATAAAAGATATCTTCTAATTATGGAAAAGGAAATGACAGGATTATATTTGACAGGTCATCCTTTAGAGGAGTTTGAAAGAATCTTAAAGTTTACAGTTGATACTAATATATCAGATATTGTCCAAAAGGAAGTTCTTGAAGAAGATGACCCTTTGATAGAAGTAGAATCTGTTAAGGATGAGGATAGGGTAATAATTGGAGGTATAATCTCAGAGGTTAGTAGAAAGCTAACAAGAAAAAATGATTATATGGCTTTTATTATATTGGAGGATTTGTTTGCGTCAATAGAGGTTATAATATTTCCAAAGACCTTAGAAAGGTATAAGGCCTTAGTAAATGAAGATAGCTTAGTTGTTATTAAGGGAAGAGTCAGTATCAGAGAAAATGAGCCTCCTAAAATAATTTGCGAGGATATAAGACCTTTAAAAAAGCTTGAGGAATGTAAGCTATATATTCAAATAAATGATGATAGCTTCCTAGGACGCACAATTGAGGAGCTAAAACCTATTTTAAAGTTAAATAAGGGAAATGTGGCTGTAATAATCTGTACAAAAGAAGAGAAGAAGATCTATAAGCTAGATAAGGAACTTTCGGTGGATATTAAGGACACTTTTGTTAACAGATTAAAGTCCATGTATGGAGAGGGGAATATAAAGATTACCTAAGGAATGTGACCTAGTAGTACAATTGTTGCGATTTGTTACATTCAGTAGTAATATAATGTTATTAGAAATTGCAAAAGAAGGAGAGCGAAGATGAAGACAATAGCAGTACTAACAAGTGGTGGCGATGCGCCTGGAATGAATGCTGCAATAAGAGCAGTTGTAAGGATGGGCTTATATAAGGGCTTAAGAGTTATGGGTATTCAAAGGGGCTATAGTGGCCTTATAAGTGGTGAAATTTCTGAAATGACTAGCAAAACCGTTTCTGATATAATCCATAGAGGCGGAACAATATTAAGAACAGCAAGGAGCGAGGAATTTAAAACAGAGGAAGGCAGGCAAAAGGCTGTAAATGTACTTAATGTATTTGGAATTGATGGTCTGGTAGTAATTGGAGGAGATGGTTCCTTTAATGGAGCAAAGTATCTATCAAAGCTTGGGATTGCAACAGTAGGCATTCCAGGAACCATTGATAATGACCTTCAATATACGGATTATTCTATAGGTTTTGATACTGCAGTAAATACTGTTTTAGAAGCAATTAATAAATTAAAAGATACCTCAGCATCTCATGAGAGAGTAAGTGTAGTTGAGGTAATGGGTAGGCATTGTGGGGATATAGCTTTATTTGCAGGGTTAGGCGGAGGAGCTGAAAATATAATTGTTCCTGAAAAGGGTCTTCATTTAGATCAGGTTTGCAAATCAATACTGGAAGGAAAGCAGGTTGGTAAGCTTCATAGTTTAATAATTCTGGCGGAAGGTATTGCTAAATCCGAGGATTTAGCTAAATCTATTCAAGAAATAACTGGAATAGAAACTAGAGCCACAACTCTTGGTCACATTCAAAGAGGTGGGAGTCCTTCTGCCTTTGATAGGATACTTGCTTCAAAGCTTGGGGTGAGAGCTGTTGAAATTCTTATAGAAGGAAAAACTTCTAGAGTTGTTGGAGTAAAGGGAAGTAATGTTATTGATGTAGATATAGAAGAAGCTTTGGCTATGAAAAGACATTTAGATGAGGACCTATATAAAATTGCCACAGCATTATCCTTTTAAAAAAGTATAAGGAGGTAATAAATGAGAAAAACTAAGATTATATGCACTTTAGGACCAGCAAGCCAAAGTGAAGAAATCCTATCCGGACTCATACTGAATGGTATGAATGCTTCAAGACATAATTTCTCCCATGGAGATCATGAAGAACATAGAGAGAGAATGAATCTTGTTAAAAAACTTAGAGAAAAATATAATAAGCCAATAGCTATAATATTAGATACTAAGGGACCAGAAATAAGAACAGGAAAGTTTAATAATGGAAAAGTAGAGCTTAAGCAAGGCAGCAAGTTTACTGTGTATTGTAATGAAAATATTTTAGGTGACGAAACAAAATGTTCTATATCTTATGATAAGCTTTATGAAGATGTAAAACCTGGGAATGTGATACTTATTGCAGATGGCCTTGTAGGTTTAGATATAGTGTCTATAGATGGAAGTAAAATTAACACTATAGTTAAAAATTCTGGAGTGCTAGGAGATCAAAAAAACGTTAATATACCAGGTATATCCGTAAAGCTTCCAGCTATTACCCAAAAGGATGTAGATGATCTAGTATTTGGAATAGAAGAGGGAATTGATATAATTGCTGCTTCTTTTATAAGAAAGGCTGCAGATGTTTTAGAAATAAGAAAAGTTTTAGAAGATTATAATGGAACAGATATATTGATTTTTTCCAAGATAGAAAACCAAGAAGGTATTGACAATATAGATGAAATAATAAAATTTTCTGATGGTATAATGGTGGCAAGAGGGGATTTAGGTGTCGAGATTCCAACCGAAGAGGTACCACTTGTACAAAAGATGATAATAAAAAAATGTAATGAAGCAGGAAAGGCAGTTATAACTGCAACTCAGATGCTGGATTCTATGATAAGGTATCCACGACCTACCAGAGCAGAGGCATCAGATGTTGCTAATGCCATATTCGATGGAACGGATGCTATTATGTTAAGTGGCGAAACTGCCAGTGGTAGCTACCCGGTGGAGACTGTTTCTACTATGGCAAGGATTGCAGAGAGAACTGAGAAAGCTTTAAATTACCTGGATAGTTTAAAATATAAAAGAAAAAATCATGTTCCCAATGTACCCAACGCTATAAGCCTTGCGACCTGTAATACTGCAATGGATCTTAATGCAGCTGCTATTATCACCGTAACTCAAACAGGCCATACTGCTAGAATGGTTTCAAAATATAGACCTGAGTGTCCTATAATAGCAGTTACTCCCTATGAAAAGGTAGCTAGAAAATTGGCTTTAAATTGGGGCGTATTTCCTATAATTTCGTCAGAAACAAATTCTACAGATGAACTTATTGAGAATTCTGTAGAGATAGCACTCCAGACTGGCTATATAGAAAAAGGTGATTTAGTAATTATTGCAGCTGGAATACCATCTAATTATGCAGGTACCACCAATATGATGAAGGTTCATATAGCTGGAGATATTTTAATTAGAGGAAAAGGCTTAGGAGATGTAATGGGTTATGGAACAGCAAATGTAGTTCATAGCTTTGAAGAAGCCACAAATAATGTTACAACAGGGGATATTCTTGTATTAAAGGACATAACTGAGGACTATATAGCTTTATTCGATAAGTTAGCTGGTATAATCACAGAAAACAAGATAGTTCCGTCTAGTGTAGCTATTGAATGCTTAGCTAGAGGAATACCTCTTATATTTAATGCAAAGGCTTCAGTAGATACCTTAAAGACAGGATCCTTTATAACCATGGATATAAGACGTGGAGTTGTTTATAGTGGAAGAGTAAATATAAAGTAATAGAAAGGGAAACAAGAAATTGCTTCCCTTTCTATTAAATATTATGAGTATTTGGCTTGTATTTAATATTAGATTGTAATATAATTTAAAATGTAATCCGTTACAAGTTGAAAATAATATAGATAATAAGGAGTAGTTACAATGAGTTGTGAAGAAAGAAAGGTAAGAGTTGGAATTATAGGTTGTGGTGGTATAGCTAATGGCAAACATCTACCAAGCTTAGCAGCACTTAAGGAAGTTGAAATGGTTGCTTTTTGTGATATCGTAGAGGAAAAAGCAATTGAAGCTGCAAAAAAATATGGTGCTCCAGGAGCAAAAGTTTATACCTCTTACAAGGAATTATTAAGGGATGAAACTATTGAAGTTGTTCATGTTTTAACTCCTAATAAGGAACATTCCTTTATTACAATTGATTCATTAGAAGCAGGTAAACATGTTATGTGCGAAAAGCCAATGGCTAAGACCTATGCAGAAGGAAAAGCTATGGTGGAGGCGGCTAAAAGAACTGGCAAGAAATTAACTATTGGATATCAAAACAGACAAAGATCAGATTCAGCATACTTACATCAGCTTTGTGATAGAGGAGACTTAGGAGAAATATATTATGCTAAGGCTCATGCAATAAGAAGACGAGCTGTTCCAACTTGGGGAGTATTCTTAAACGAAGATGAACAAGGTGGAGGACCATTAATTGATATCGGAACCCATGCCTTAGATTTAACCCTATGGATGATGGATAATTATAAACCCAAATATGTAGTTGGAAGCGTTTATAGAAAGCTTGCTGATACTAAAAATGCTGCAAATGCTTGGGGACCTTGGGATCCAAAAGAGTATACTGTGGAAGATTCAGCTTTTGCCTTTATTACAATGGAAAATGGTGCTACTATTATGCTTGAGTCAAGCTGGGCATTGAATTCCTTAGATGTGGATGAAGCTAAATGTACCCTTTGTGGAACTAAAGCTGGAGCAGATATGAAGGATGGTCTTAGAATTAACGGTGAAGATTTCAGTAAATTATATGTAAAAAAACCAGATTTAGAGGCAGGGGGAGTAGCTTTCTATGATGGTAAGTCAGAGGATGCAGGAGTAACAGAGGCAAGGCAATGGATAAACGCTGTAATAAATGATACTCAGCCAACTGTAAAGCCTGAGGAAGCATTAGTAGTTACACAAATATTAGAGGCTATTTACAAATCAGCAAAAATCGGCAAACCAGTATTTTTTAACGAATAAATAAAAGGGAGACTTAAAATGAGCACACCAATTGGAATACAATTATACACTTTAAAGGATATTATTTACGATGACTTTATTGGTACCTTAGAGAAAGTAGCAGCAATAGGCTATGAGGGAGTTGAATTCGCAGGTTATGGAGATATACCTGCAGAAACCATGAAAGCTACATTAGATAGGCTTTCCTTAAAAGCTTGTGGCAGCCATGTGTCCTATGAACTATTGACAACTGACTTAGATGCAGTTATAAAATATAACAAGGTAATAGAAAATCCCTATGTAATATGTCCTTACTGCAAGTTTGCTGATAAAGAGGATGTATTAAAGAAGGCAAAGGAATTTAATTTCATAGGCAAGGAATTAAAGAAACATGGCATTCAATTTGGATACCATAACCACAATCATGAATTTGAAAAGATTGATGGAGAATTCATTCTAGATATTTTATATAAAGAAACTGATCCTGAATTTTTAAAGGCAGAAATAGATTTATATTGGCTATATTATATGGGCGTAAGTACAGTAGACTATATCAAGAAATATTCAGGAAGAGTTAATTTAATTCACTTAAAGGATATGGAAATTGAAGCTGACGGCAGCAAAAACTCCACTGAAATTGGAAATGGAGTAATTAATATAAAAGAAATATCCGAAGCCGCAATAGAAAATAAAGTTGAGTGGTTAATTGTTGAGCAGGAGGCCTTTAAAATTCCATCTTTAGAAGCTGCTAAAATTGATTACGACAACATTATAAAAATGGGACTTAACAAATAAATATAATTCATTCAGGGACACACCTCGTATAATATAGATGTACCCATTAATAGAGAATAGATGCTCTCCACTAACAGATGTTATATCACTATCACTGATTATTGTTCGTACATCTCAATATCCATTCTGGATACTCAGATATCTTTTGGT
>DATCIH010000094.1:0-39087 GCA_036507955.1 Clostridiaceae bacterium
AATTATCATCCAATAGGAAGTTACTTGATTGATGCTTATAACATTGTATACTATCTCATGAATAGAGGTTAGATGTTACACACCTGGGTGGGCTCTTATTAGAAGCCTTATACCCGCAAGTTAGCTTATCATTCCATCAGTGAGATTAGATGTTTAGCTGGTTGAGTTTCTTCCACTTGGAAGAATTACTCGTGTCACAAACGAGGTTGCCAGCTCACTGGTTGATATGGATACTCTATTCTATGATTAAGTCCCTAATGAAAGGAGATAGTTATTTATGTCTAAATTTTTTAATCTACCTGTTATAGGCATTGATGTTTCTGCTGATTTTTCTATGGTTGCTATCTTGGCTCCTAATGGAGATATTTACAGGGATATTTTAGTCCTGGCAGAAGAATTAAAAATGGGGACTATTGAAAAAGTTATGGAGAAAAGTGATTTGAAACTTGGTATAGAATCCTTAGAAAATAATTTTAGACCAGTACTTGCAAAATAAAATTTGAGATTTTCCTATTGCTTCTGGTTACAGCTATGTTCTTCATACCCCAATATGATAGAGCAAAAACACGTCGCAGCTTAACATTATATTTTTCTCGAAATCTTGGACATTTTATATTGCAATCTTTAATTTTAAAAAATCATTTAAAAATATATTGACATATCACAGGTATTATGTTACGTTTAAATTGTAATTAAGAATACGTATTCTTAATTACAATCGGAGGAATACAATGGGAAGTATTACAATTAAAGATGTAGCTAAACATGCAGGAGTATCTATAGCAACTGTATCCCGTGTTATAAATAAGAATTACTATGTAAGCCATGGTATAGAGGTGAAAGTTTCAAATGCAATTAAGGAATTGGGTTATTACCCTAATTCTGTAGCTAGAAGCTTGAAAAATGATACGACTCATAGTATAGGATTTGTAGTGTCTGATATATCTAATAATCACTACACTAGAATCGCAAAGGCATTAGAAAAAGTAATTGAAGATGAGAAATATAATATCATTGTTTGTAGTACTGAAAATAAAAAGGAAAGAGAAAAAGCCCTAATTGAATTACTTATGAGTAAGAAGGTTGATGGATTAATCATAAATACCACAGGGAAAAATAGTGATTTTATTTCACAGATTAGTAATAATGTTAATGTTATATTAATTAATAGAAAAATTAAAGGTATTAGTTTTAAAGGTGATTTTATTGATAGTAATAATTCTGAAGGCGGATATACTCTTGTATCCCATCTCTTGTCTCTTGGACATAGAAAAATTGCCGTAATAAATGGAAATTTGGAATTAAGTACAGGATTGGAACGTTATGAAGGTTTTAAAAAAGCAATGCAAGAAACAGGTTTGAATGTAGAAAATAACTATAAATATCGGTACGACGGAGATTTTTCAACTGAATCTGGTTATCAGGGTATGGCAAAGATTATGAGTCTTTCCGATAAGCCTACTGCTATTGTAGTTATGAATAATAGTATGGCAATAGGTGCACTTAGATATTTTAAGTCTCATCAGATTAATGTACCTCAAGATATTTCTATTGTATCTTACGGTGATATTGATAATATTGACCTTTTGTACATACAACCAAGCATTGTAACTTTAAATGCACAAATTATAGGAAGTAAAGCAGGCGAAATGCTTTTAGAAAGAATAAAAGACAAATCCATAATTAATAGAGAGGTGATATATACTCCTAAACTTGTTATTGGAAATGGAGTGCAAAATATTTAAATAGATTTTAAGTAGATTTATATTTGAGGTTTAAGAATATGATTACCTTATAAAATTAATATATTAAAAATAATAAAACTAGTAAAATATTGTATTTTTATATTTTATTATCAGCTAAACGTTTTAAATAAATTCTAATTTAAGTTATTTAGTAAGAATACGATTACTTAGTGTAACTTTTCTAAGGATTTTGTCATAAAGATCCATTTAATAAATGGATCTAAGTTTTCAAAATTCTTTTAAAATATAGAACAAAAAAATGGAGGTATTTT
This sequence comes from Clostridiaceae bacterium, assembly GCA_036507955.1. GTDB lineage: Bacteria > Bacillota > Clostridia > Clostridiales > Clostridiaceae > DATCIH01. The sequence goes on from DATCIH010000094.1 coordinate 2,018, forward strand.
ATCATGGACAAGAGCAAACAGGAAATTTTAGAAATGTACAAGGACTTTAGGGTAACGGATGTAAGAGATGGTCTGGACTGGTGTGGATATCATCATTATGGAACTGTTGATTACAGTATCAAGCCTTTGTGGAGAACAAGAGCAATTGGATTTGCAAGAACTGCAAGATATCTACCTTTTGAGGGACCTGCGCCAACTGTAACTGGGGAGGAGTACACAAAGTGGTCAAGTTGGTATTATAACAACGTTTGTACTGATAAATGGGCACAAGATATTGAACCTGGAGATTTTATATGTTTGGACATATGTGGTCTTGATGTTGGTTTAATGGGTTCTAATAATTCACTAAATTGCATGAATAAGGGTGCTGTTGGAATTATGCTTAATGGAGGTGGTATCAGAGATACCGATGAGGTAATCCTTGAGAAAATTCCAGTATGGTCTAAGCATGTTTCACAACCTATGGATCAGGCACGAATACGTTATTATGAAAAGGATATTCCAATTGCAATTGGTGGTGTTGTAATATATCCTAATGATCTTATTGTAGCTGATGGAGATGGCGTTGTTGTTGTACCTAATAAGTTGATTGAAGACGTTTATAAATATGCTTTCCAAGAAATGAAGGGTGACAAAATTTCTAGACGTAAGTTGTATGCAGATAGCAATTTAGATCTTGACGAAACAGTGATGATAGACAAACTTTAGACTATGAAGCTTACAACAACAGTTTATAACCAATTTCACATAAATTTAATAGTATAAATATCTAAGGCACAACCTTTCAAAAGGTTGTGCCTTAGACTAAATAAAAGGGGTGACTGTAGTCATGACTTCTTTAGTCAGCTCTTGTATTTAAATATCATATCAAAATTTACTATTGCAATTGCTTTAAGAATGTTTATAGATGCTACTAGTGGAAGTTCTTGGGGGGCTATGTTTTCAATGTCGATACTTTCCTTAGTTCCTATGTTTGTAATATTCTTGTTTTTCCAAAGGTACTTGGTAGAAGGTATTACTTCCGGAGCTGTAAAAGGATAGGTGTATAAGAATCTGATTTAGTAAGAGGATTTAACTTAAAATTAAAGCTATTCAAGTAATTTGATTAAAAATAGTCTAGATAAGGAGATAGAGAAGTTGAATATAACAGGGCTTTATCATATAGGTATTTACACGAAAGATATTGATATATCTTTAAAATTCTATGAGGATATACTTGAATTTACTAAGGAATGGAGAGGTGTCGTAGACCATCCTACAGGTGATGTAGAATCCGCAGTATTAAGGCTTGGAGATTGTGTAATAGAATTAGTAAAACCTGTGGATTTAAATAGGGTAACTAATATTGCAGGTCCAGTTCAGCATTTTGCCTTAAAAGTAAATGGATTAGAAGAGCTAATGGAAGCGATAGAGACAAAAGGTGTTACATTCTCATTTGAAGGTCTCGAAACTATAACTAACTTCAGAAACGGTATAAGGCATGCTTTTATATTTGGTCCAAGCAATGAAAGAATTGAGTTGGTTGAGGAAATAGGGTAAGATTCGTCTTTTCTGCTTTTGAGAAGGGCAAATAATATATATTTAATTATTAAATTATAGTAGGAGGAGATAGATAATATGGAATATTTTTCGGGACAAAAAATAGGTAAGATATTTGTGTTAAGACTAGATCCAGGTGATTTCGTATTAGAAAGTATTAAAGAATTAATTAAGAAAGAAAATATCAAAGATGCAGTAATTGTATCAGGTATAGGTACTTTAGATTATTGTGTGCTTCATATGGTTATGACAACAGGGTATCCACCAGTTGAACATTTTGAACGGTGGAATGATAAACCCTTAGAGTTAGCCTCTATGGATGGATATATTGCAGATGGAGCACCACATTTGCATACAGTTGTATCCGATCATGAAAAAGCATATGCAGGCCATCTAGAGGAAGGATGTCGCACATTATATCTTGGAGAAGTTGTAATAATGGAAGTAAAAGATTTAAGTCTAACGAGAATCCTAAATGATAAAAAAATATCGAAGTTAGTTGTGAGGTAATTTTAAATTATATATTATTCAGATGGATATCTTAAGGTTAAATTGAGATATCCTTTTTTGCTTAACAACCAATGTATAACCAATGTATGTCATTGTCTTGTACTCTAATCACTTGATATACAAAAGTTATAAGTGTACAAAGGAATAGCTATATGATTAGTGAAAAGTTATGTTGGTGGGTACTAATCCAACAAGATTTGTTATTTCATCTGTTTTCATTTCAGGTGTAGAGAGTAAGATACATTTTGTGAAAATTGAGAGAGATAATCTTTTAAATTGAATAAGGGGAGTTAAAATTGAGAAATCATGTATGGGGAGAATATCTAGCTGAATTAATAGGAACAGCATTTATGATTATGGTTGGTACTAGTGCATCTGCCATGGCAATTGTCTACAATTCTTATAGTGGCGATTATTGGGGTGTTTGCATTGTTTGGGGACTTGCAGTAACTATGGCCGTTTATTTAGTTGGAGCTATTTCTGGTGCGCACTTAAATACAGCTGTAACGCTAGCTTTTGCGGTATACGGTGGTTTTTCTTGGAAGAAAGTTCCAGGTTTTATCATTTCACAGATTGTTGGAGCATTTTTAGGAGCAGGTCTTACTTACCAACTATTTTTTCCTGTTATAAATGCTTTTAATGTGGGCAAGAATGCTACTCGTGGTGCAGTGAGTGGTCTTACTTCCTCAGGTATTTTTTTTACACATCCTAACATTGGTATTTCAACAGGACATGCATTTATTGACGAAATTATATTAACTACTACATTGATTTTAGGAATTCTTGCAATTTCAGATAAATGGAATACAAATACCCCTGGTGCCAATTTGGCACCATTGATGGTTGGCCTTCTGGTGGCTATGATAGGTGGGTTTGGTGGACAACTTGAGGGTTTTGCAATTAATCCCGCTAGAGACTTTGGTCCAAGATTGTTTGCTTGGTTTGTTGGCTGGGGTCAAAATGCTTTCCCAGGAGTACAAAGTTACTGGTGGGTACCTATTGTTGCACCATTGATTGGTGGAATTGCTGCTGGTGCTATTTACAATTACTTTCTCCGTCCTTTTATGCCTGGTAACCTTAAAAGCGTAAAGTCAGCAGGCATAATGAAAAAAAGTGAAATAGAAATTACCAAATTAAACCATTAAAACAACACTTGCATGGTTAAAGGAAGATCCTGGCCAATCATCACCAAGTGCATCTCATATTTTTAATACATATAATGAATGCTAACTTAGCGTATAAGTTGGCATTCGTTGAAAATCATGTAATCATTGATATGACTATGGTTAGATGCCATTTCTAAAGATAAGCATATTGAAGCTGCTAACAAAATAAATTCCATGTTAGCTAAAATGATGAAAACTCCTTCAGAATAAATTAAACCTGCTAGTAATTTCTAGCAGGTTTTCTCTTTAATATTACCCAGTAGGTGTTTTTGTAGGTGTATTGTTATGTTTTCCAATTCTTATAAGCTCGGTAACCCTTGATATAACTGGTGCTCCAGATAGGAATCGAACCTACGACCTACTGATTACGAATCAGTTGCTCTACCGACTGAGCCACTGGAGCATATATAGAGCCATTTTCGCTATATTACTAAAAAATAGACCTACTGATTAACCCTTGTTTTCGATTATACCACTAGATTAGATCTCCTTCAAGCACTAGTATTTTAAATAGGGTTTCCTTATGTAGTTTTATTTCTTTGTACTAATCTATGTTGGATATTAAATAAATAATCAAGGTTTCTCTACCCCAATTTATATCAAAATACTATTTTCCTTCATTCTCACAATACTTGATTAACTTTCTAGTATCTATAATTTTTAGAAGGAGAATATGAAGAAGGAAGACTTTAGGGAGGTGGAAGGGTTATTATTGTTGTACCTATACTCTGGTTTATGGAGCTGGGAACGTTAGAATTGTAGATAATTACGAATGCAGGGTCATGTTTCTGTGTTTACAGATATGTCTCTGACTTTTTCTTTTTTAAAAAACTTGTGGCAAAAGTCAAGCCAAAAAATATCTGGAACATTTCGATATAATTTATTAGGAAGGTAAGGTAAACGCCATCTCTGTTGCCATAGATTTTATATTGAATATTGTAGAAGTCCGTATAGAATTCCTTAGGTAACGGTAGCACAAACAAACCGTAATAGATGATCATCAACCCAATTATCATTGCAGGAAAACTCATGCTTACTAACCTTGGCAGGTCAAACTTGATCCTATTTCCGGTTCTGAATTTTGGAATATGATATTCCTTGCCTTTAAAGAAGTCGAATATATTAAATTTATAACCTTTATCAGCTTTGAGTTTGATAATATAATATTCTAAGCCCAGTAGAAAGCCGAATGCGACATCAAATAACAAAATCATTAAGGTTAAAAATATACTCGAAATACTGTATAACTGTTGAATTTCTCTATTCAGCCCCCAGAAGTGAGCGAAGGCGCCGAAGGCCACTATTGCAATAATCCCATAACTGATCCAGCGTTTGAGTTTAAGTGATTCCCCTTTCGTCAGTTGCTTTGAAAAGCATGTTACCACCATATACCCCGTCAAAACATATATCATCATATTGAACAGTTTGAAATGACTCATGAAAATAATAGGGGGTAAATTAGGGATATAGGCATTCATAACATCTTGAAAGAAAAAAACTGCTTTCTTCACCACCGCGATATAATAGCAGAAAAAAATACCAGGTAATCCCATTAATAAAAATTTTGGTATATTAAAACTCCACTTTCCAAGACTGTATCGCTCTCTCAAAAGGAATTCAAACCCCATTATTGCGCCAAAGGCTATATCGATCTTACACATGTAGGTTTCTACAGTATAGTTCATATCAGCATTTGGTTTTAAAAATATCATCATTATTAATCCCAGAAGGAATAGTAATGAGGAAATAATGAGAGACCGAATCAGTGATGCCTTCCATGTATTCATATTAACCTCCTGTAGTTAAATTTGTGGCTAGGATCAATCCAAAGAATATCTGGAACATCTCGATGTAATTTATTGTAAAGATAAGGAATACGCCCTTTTTATTTACATCCATTTGAGGTAGGGTAGTGGAGAGCTCTTTAGGTAGCACGAACATCCCAAAAATAATAATCAGAAGTCCAATTATCAGTGGCAGTGGACTCATGGTGACTAACCGTGGTAGATCAAACTTAAACCTGTCCCCAGTTCTGAATTTTGAAATATTATATTCTAAACCCATAAGAAATCCAAAAGCAATGTCCGATAACAGGATCACAAATGTGAAAAGGAGGATTGAAGAACTGTATATATCCTTAATTTTTTCATTCAGCGCTAAGAAGTGAGCAATGGCACCGACGGCGACTGCTGACATGAGCGCAATGCCAACCCACCGCATAGGTTTTAATGCTTCCCCTTTTGACACTTGCTTAGTAAAGCATGTAATCAGCATATACCCCATCAGGACATAACTCATCATGTTGAACAATTTGAAATGACTCATGAAGATTGCAGGGGGTAACTCAAATAATAAGCCATAAATTGACCCTGTAATAAAAGTAGCTTTCGTGAACTCCACCAAGTAATAGGAAATTAGAATACTTGGTAGCCCAAAAAACAAAAATTTGGGAAGATTAAAATCCCACTTACCAGGATTGTGGTGTTCTCGCAACGGAAATTCAAAACCCATTATTGCACCAAAGGCTATATCAATCTTCCACATGTAGGTTTCCGTTGTATATTCCATATCATAATGAGGTTTTAGAAAAATTATCATTATCAGTCCAAGTAGGAATAGAAGAGAAAATATTGGTACATTGATATCTTTTTATATATTAGACAATATTTTTTTAATAAATTCTATTCCTCATCTTTTTATTCATTTTTATACTTTTTACCACAATTTTTAACTTTTACTTGTGGATAGTGTGCATAAAATCCTTCAATTATTAAAAAATAGGAAAGCATTACTCCTTATAACTCAATAAATACTTGAATATCTTTTGCAGAAGCCTTATATTACTTGCAATATTCTAACAGTTCTTATGTTTTATATGTACTAATTCCTTTACTATTAATATAATTACTAAGAGTATGTAAAAAGCTGTAATGTAGTTCTAGCTACATTACAGCTTTTATTGATGTACTACGTCTAAGCGTCCAAATTTACTATATTGACCTAACCAAGCTAGTTTAATATTACCCGTTGGTCCATTTCTTTGCTTTGCAATTATACATTCTGCAATATTTTTATCTTCAGTATCTTCATTATAATATTCATCTCTATATAAAAACATAACTAAATCTGCATCTTGCTCTATTGAACCAGACTCTCTTAAATCAGAGAGCATCGGCCTATGGTCTACTCTTTGCTCTGGTGCACGGGAAAGCTGTGAAAGTGCTATTACTGGGCATTGCATCTCCTTTGCTAGTGACTTTATAGATCTAGATATCTCCGATACCTCTTGCTGTCTATTTTCGGAGTTTGAACCAGACATCAGTTGAAGGTAATCTATAACTATCATGTCAATACCATGCTCTATTTTTAATCTTCTACATTTAGATCTCATCTCTAAAACGCTAACACCTGCACTATCATCTATAAATATCTTTGCTCCAGCTAAGGGTCCAATAGCCCTTGCAATATTGTCCCAATCCCTATCCTCCAAATCTCCATTTCTTAGCTTAGTCATATCAACATTAGCTTCTGCACATAAAAGCTTATAAGCTAGCTGGGCTTTTGACATCTCCAAGGAGAATATAACAATACTTTTACCGCCTCTTAAGGCAGCATATTGCGCTAGATTTAAAGCAAAGGTAGTCTTCCCCATAGAAGGTCTAGCGGCTATCAATATCATATCACCTTTCTGAAATCCAGCAGTTTTTTTGTCGAGTTCTGGGAAGCCTGAAGATATCCCTGTTAACTGACCTTTGTTTTTATATATTTTTTCAATCTCTAGAAATCCCTTTTCAAGAACTACATTCATAGGCTCAAAATCACTGCTAGTTTTTTTCTCCGATATATCAAATATTCTTTTTTCTGCTCCATCCATTACTGCTGGAACATCATTTTGTTTATTATAGCTATCCTCCATTATTTCTGTTGAAGCCTTAATAAGCTTTCTAAGAGTGGATTTATCTTCTACAATTTTAACATAGGACATCATATTTACAGTTGATAATACACTTGAACATATTTCGGAAACATAAGTTATTCCACCAACCTTATCAAGCTTTTCCGCAGATCTCAATCTTTCTATCATATTAACCATATCTACAGGGATGTCCTGCTGATATAATTCATAGATAACATCAAAAAGAATCTTATGGCTGTCCCTATAAAAATCTTCGGATTTGAGTACATCTAAAGCCTGGGCAATAGAGTTCTTATCTAAGAGCATAGCTCCTATAACACTTTGCTCCGCTTCGATGTTATGTGGTTGACTTCTAATTGGTGAATCCATTTAAATCTCCCTTATATATCAAAAACATATTTCATAAGTTCTTCTATTTCTTTAACTGGAATTATTTCAATATCTGTAAGATCCTTAGGTGCTTCCTTATAATTATTATCTGGAAGAAACACAAGTTTTATTCCTTTTCTTCTAGCTCCATAAACTTTTTCAAAAATGCCCCCTACTGGTTTTATCTTACCTCGAAGAGATATTTCACCAGTTATGGCAATATCCTGACGAAGGGGTTTTTCTAGAAGTGCACTTATAATACAAACCGTTATAGCCGCACCAGCTGAGGGACCATCAATTTTTCCCCCACCTATAATATTTACATGAATGTCATAATCTTTTATATCCTTGTCTGTGAGCTTTCTTATAACTGACGCAGCATTAAATACCGAATCCTTTGCCATACTTCCTGCTGTTTCATTGAACCTAACTGTTCCATTCCCTTTCTTTTTTGCTGGGAAAACAATGGCTTCAATTTCTATGGTTGAGCCAATAAAGCCTGAAACACCTAAACCATAAACATGTCCAATTTCTGCTAAGCCTTCATTATGAACTTCCTCATAAGGTGTAAATCTACTTACAGACAAAACCTCTTCTAGGTCCTTTAATTTGATTTCTATTTTATCGTTATTTTTATCTTTGCTGTTATAAATTGCAGCCCCATAGGAATCTGACATTATATTAATAGCCTTTCTTCCTTCTGTGGTATATCTGCTTATAAGCTCAGGTATTCCATTTTCAAGTATTACATTAATTTTACTAGCAGCACTTTTGACTATATCTTCAATATCCTTTGAAGCTAGTGGCTCAAAATATACCTCCGTACATCTTGATCTAAGCGCTGGATTTATTTGGCTAGGGTCCTTAGTTGTAGCACCAATTAAAACAAAATCTGCTGGAGCTCCCTTCTCAAATAAATATTTTATATACTTTGGGGTATTCTCATCATCTGGATCGTAATAAGAAGATGAAAATTCCACTCTTTTATCCTCAAGAACTTTTAGTAATTTATTCTGAAGTATTGAGTCTAATTCTCCTATTTCATCAATAAATAAAACGCCACCATGAGCCTCAGTCACAAGGCCTGGTTTTGGTTCCGGTATCCCCACTTCTGCCAAGTCTCTTTTACTACCCTGGTAAATTGGATCATGAACTGAACCAAGAAGTGGATTTGTAATCTCTCTAGGGTCCCATCTTATTGTAGTACCATCTACCTCAACAAATTTAGCGTTTTTATCAAAAGGAGTTCCTGGAAATGCCTTTGCTTCTTCTAACGCCAATCTAGCAGCGGTGGTTTTCCCTACTCCCGGAGGGCCATAGAGAATTATATGCTGAGGATAAGGCGATACCATTTTTGATAGTAGTGATTTAATCGCTCTTTCTTGTCCAATTATTTCACTAAAGTTAACTGGTCTTAATAAGCTTTGAATATTTTTAGACGGTATTCTATTATCCAAAACCTCTAAATCAGTATACTTTTTTAGGGTTTTTGCATTTTCTGGACCTTTCTGTTTTTTTATTATTCCTAGTCTTATCTCGTCCATATATTTATCTTGTTTTTCAAGCATAATGTCTTCCACATCATCCTCTAGCCTTCTTTGAAGATATCTTCTGGCAAGACCTTCTGCTATCCACTTATTGGTATCCTCAAGTGCAATTGATATATTCTCTTCAGAAGGTATAGTCTCTATACCTTTCCCATTGCTTATTATTTTATTTAATGCATATAGCTTATGATATACGCTTTTACTTTTTTTAAATTTCTCTAAACTAAATTTTACTATTCTGTGATTGATTTCATTTTCCTCAATAAGATTTTCAACAACTTCATCCATAAGATTTATCTTAACTTCCAAGGACATATCCTCATTTAGTTCATTTTCATATATGCCTAAAAGCTCTTTGTCTTCCTTTAATGCTTTAGCAACATCTTTTATCTTATTGTAATTTTTCTGTGCGTTCACTAATTAGCTCCTCTCGGTGATGCTATTGATTTATAACTGTAACTTTTACTTTCGTCGAAACTTCAGGATATAATTTTATTTCTACATCAAATGTACCTAAATGCCTAATTGGATCACATACTATTTTCTTTTTATCAATATTTAAAGCATATTGATTGTTAAGAGCTTCTGCTATATCCTTACTGGTTATTGACCCAAACAGTCTTCCACTTTCACCGGATTTTGTTTGTATTTTAACTTCTTTACCTTTAAGGTCATTAGCTTGCTTTTGTGCTTCCTCTACTTCGTTAAGCTTTTTCTTTCTCTCATTATCAATTCTTTGATTATGAATATGAAGGTTTTCAGCTGTAGCTTCTTGTGCTAATTTTTTTGGTAATAAATAATTCCTAGCGTATCCATCTGAAGCATTAATTATTTCACCTTTTTTCCCTACGGATTTAATATCTTGAAGTAATATTACTTTCATTTCTTTTCACCATCCTCAAAGTATTTATTTATAGATTCCTGCAGTTTTATTTTTGCTTCTTCTAATGTTGTATTGAGCTTAGTCCCTGCTATAGTCATATGTCCTCCCCCTCCTAAGCTCTCAAGGATTACCTGTACATTTATTTCTCCATAAGATCTGGCACTTATAAATACTTCATTATCTATTTTACCAAGAACAAAGGAGGCTTGAACACCTGTAATATTTAACAATTCATCTGCTACCTGGGCTATAATCACTAAGTCTTCCAATTCATTAGGAGCTGCTGCCACCGCTATATTGTTAGTAATATTGGCATTTTTGATGATTTCTAATTTGCTAATATAGGAAATAAGATTATTAGAAAACAATTTTTTTACATCTGTGGTATCTGCTCCCTGTCTTCTTAAAAATGCTGCTGCTTCAAAGGTTCTGACACCAGTTTTAAAAGAGAAGTTTTTAGTGTCTACTGTTATCCCCGCTAGGAGTGCTTCTGCTTCTAATCTTGTAATCTTTGGCTGACCTACCATGTATTGAAGCATCTCTGTCACAAGCTCTGATGATGATGATGCATATGGCTCTATATAGCTTATTAGTGTGTCTTCAATATAATCAGAAGACTTTCTATGATGATCAATTATTACTCTTCTTTTAAAGCCCTTAACAAGATCATAATTTTGAACATAACTTTTACTATGAACGTCAACTAAAATAAGCAGACTATCTTCATACCTATTATGATAGCAGAAATCCGAATTTACAAAGGTGCTTTCAAATTTATTATCCTTAGAAAACTTTTCATAAATAGGTATCATACTACTATTCATATCTTCTAAATAAATATAGCAGGGCTTATCAAGATTTTTTACTGCACTATTTATACCGATTGCACTACCTAGACAATCAATATCAGGATTTTTATGTCCAATTATGAAGACATTACTGCTTTCTTTTATTAAATCTGATAAAGCTTGAGCAACAACTCTAGATCGGACCTTAGTACGCTTTTCTACCTCTTTTGTTTTTCCACCAAAAAAATCTAACTTCTCTATAGTCTTTAGAACTACTTGATCTCCCCCACGGCTTAGTGCTAACTCCTTTGCTGAAACCGCAAATTTTTGGTTTTCAAGGGGTGAGGAACCTCTTCTTCCCACTCCAATACTAAGAGTTACTGCTAGCTTATTTCCTACATTGATTTCTCTTATTATATCTAAAATTTCAAATTTCTTTTCTGCTTCTTTAACTATGAATTTATCTTGCATTGATACTATATATTTATTAGAATCATATTTTTTTAGCATACCTGAAATACCCTGAGCATAGGTATTGATAGTTCTTTCTATTTCAGCAACCAAAAGTAGCTTTTTATCATCTTCTGTAGTTTTAACTACTTCTTCTAGGTTATCAACCTCAATTAGCATAACTGCTTCTCTTGTTTCCTCTGCATTAAACTTTATCTCTTCAGCCTTTGTAATATCATAGAAATAAAAGAGAATCATTTTCACCTTTTGATCTGCTCCTTCATCTGAATCAACAGCACTAATATATATATCAAAAAACTTATCTTTTATTTTAATCCTGGATATAAAGTTAGTCTTTTTATCTAGGATATCATTTATAACTATTTCTTTAATTATGGAATTAATATTTTTACCTAGTATATTTTCATCTGTCAAAATTAAATTAATTTTTTGATTGTACCATAATATATTACCTTTTACACCCGCAATAATAAGTGGGAAGGGTAAATTTACTAATGTATTTTTTGTAGCACTATCTAAGTTTGTAGAAAAATCTTCAACAAACCTTTTCCAATCTCTTGTTTTCTTTCGTAAATTAAATACATGGAATACTAATAAAAGGGTATAAAACACTAAGGACCCAATACGAATAGAATTGGGAGCATAAATTATAAGTAGTCCTACAAAAACAGCTAATACTATCATGTAAAACTCGTTTTTAGGAGTAAAGTACTTGTATTTATTATCCATAAAACCTGCCTCTTATTTCTTGAATATCCTATTAGGATCTACTTTTCTAGTATCGAGTATTGTGTCCATAAAACCTACTATTATAAACACCATTTGTAATTGAATGAAGAACATAAGTATAAACGTTATCACGATTGCTACTTTATGTAGCTTTAATTTAGTATGAAAAATATAGTAGGAAACTGCTAAGCCTTGAATAGAAAAAATTATACTGGCCACCATTTCAATAAAGCTAAGTAAATAATCCCCTATCAATATATCTTTTAAAGTTAAAATCATTCCTAAACAAAGTATAATCGTAACTGTTGCTCCAATCCTATTGTCGATATAGAATATAGAAAAGGGTTCTCCTTTCCGCATATTATATTTTTGACCGGATAATATTGACGTAGATATAAAATATGCTACAACACCGTATAAAAATGATATAACTACTATAAACCCAGGAATAGCTTTAAGTATTTTATCTGTGGTAATAAATTTTAGAATGGTGTCCCAAGCTTCCAACTGAGTTGAAGACATACCTAAACTAATATAGGTTGTTTTAGTATCATTTACCAAGCTCTTAATAGAGCCTACCGTCGAATTTAAGTAATTGTATAAACCATTTATACCAGCCCCATTAATTAATGCTGCTGCAATAATACTAATTATAGAACTTATAAATACTGCAATACTCAAATATAATATGACCTGAGATTGTTTTTTATATTTTTTGAGACAATATCCCAAAATTAGACCAGATGGTATTATTGTACTGCTTATGCTTAAAGTATATAAAAAATTTGATGCGAAAAAAATTAATAAAGCAATTATGGCTAAGGAAATTACTATATTCCTTTTATTCCATCGTAGATACATTAGTGCTACTATAGGTGGAGCAAAGAAAATTAATGGAATAATTACTATTGGTATAAAATATATGAACAATTCAATAAATAAAAGAATCGCTACATATAAGATAGATTCTTTCATCTTGTTTTTGTTACTATCGAGCTGCATGTTTTCCTGGTTATAAAAATCGTAACAAATTATAACCATACTCCTTTCTATGTGTTTTATATTCGTATTTATACGATTTTAAAAGCAATATATTTTATTAAATCTCCAAATTAATTCTAAAGTTTTAAATCCATATCTTTTTAATATTTTCCCTTCAGTTGTAGTTATATTACACTGTTTCTTCTTCCGATACATCTAGTTCAGTATCTTTTATTTCTCTTTTAAGCTGAATAACTACAGGATATTTTATATAAGAATAGCCTTATGTTTACGAATCATTATCCATGCCTTATTAATATTAGTTGGAGCTAATTTCCTGCCATTTATATCTATCACGAAAGCATATTCTTTGGGTCTTAATTCTTTAACTTCTTTTCTTTCAATAATTTCGGTCACCTCTGACCATCCTTTCCTTCGAAGAATTTTTCTTCTTGTCAATGACAATATAATGCACATATATTTTTGGTGTTTGACTACATAACCTAGTAGTCGGTCATCCTCAATATTCATAGAGCTTCAAACTGATGAATACATCTAAAGGTATGTCTTTAGCATTTATATAATCGTAGTTCATCATGCTAGATTATTTTCACAACCCTACATTCACTTAGACTTGAGAACATCAAATCGTTTAGTAATAACCCTAAAGGTTATGGACTATTACTATTTGTTATTATTTTTATCAACTATTTGAAGTTCCTTAACTTCTTTCTTCCAGATGATTTATTAACCTTGTGAAATCCTGTCCTTCCTTTTGTATGTTGCTAACATCTAAATCTTTTTTAAGTTTATTTTTCATTTTCTCATCTAAGGCTTTGTAAGAGAATCCTAGTCTATCCCCTAAAATATATAGCACTATCATAGTAGAAGCTAAGCTGTTTAACAGCGTTTCTTTGGCTATATTCCCACCCTTGGTCAATTCTTTATAAAAGTCTGCTATAAACCCAAGTAACTCTGCTTTAAGTTCTTCAATAATCTTGATATTTGCCATGATATTTAAATCGTCTTTTCTCATTTACTATTCCTCCGAGAAGTCTTTATATTCATTTTACTTATATTTGATGCTTTATGCAACAGAAGATTCTTATATTGGACTCACTAGAATATTAATAAATAGCACCCAATTTTATATATACATAAGTTGGGTACATAAAATAGGGTGTAACGATAATATCGTTACACCCAGCCTAAGCTATTATGCTATTCAGTTGTAAATGGTAATAATGCAATGTTTCTTGCTCTCTTTATTGACTCAGTCAATTGTCTCTGATGTTTTGCACAATTGCCGGAAATTCTTCTTGGAAGAATCTTTCCTCTTTCTGTTACATACTTTCTTAGCTTATTTATATCTTTATAATCAATTGAAGTCGCTTTGTCCATACAAAATGAACATATTTTCTTTTTAGCTCTTCTCATTTTTGATCCAGCTGGGCTTCTTTTTCCATCTCGATCTCTATCAGAACCCTTTTGATCTCTATAATTTGCCATTTTTCTCCTCCTAACTTAAAATGGTATATCCCCGTCATCTACTGGGGTAATATCATCGATATAATTTGAGTCACTGGAACCGCTTCCATAATTGTCTGGTGCTTTGTCTAAACCAGGATTTTTTGCTGGGGAATTTGTGCCAGCGCCTTTACTTTCTATAAACTGAAAATCTTCAATAATAACATCAGTTGTAAAAACTTTCACATTGTCCTTATCGTAACTACCGGTTTCAATTCTACCACTTATAGCTATCAGTTTTCCTTTAGAAAAATACGTTGCAATAGTTTCAGCCCTTTTACCATAGCAAACGCATCTGAGGAAATCAGCTTCTGGCTGACCTTCTTTCTTAAAGGATCTATCCACAGCTAAAGTTATATTTGTAACGGCGGTACCAGAGCTTGCTATGTATCTAAGATCAGGGTCTCTAGTCAACCTACCTATTAAAACAACTTTGTTCATAAAAACACCACCAATTAATTAATAGCTCTATTTACTCTTCCTTAATTATTATATGTCTAACTATAGTATCAGTAATTCTGAATACTCTGTCTAATTCTTTTGGTAGATCTGGTTCAGCACTAAAATTAATTAGTGTATAATGACCTTCGTTAATTTTTTTGATTTCATAAGCAAGTTTTCGCTTGCCCCAGTAATCAACATTGTCAACTACGCCACCACCATTTTCTATAACACCTTTAAACTTTTCAACGCCAGCTTTTACAGCTTCCTCGTCTAATGATGGGTGTTGAATAAATATAGTTTCGTATTTTCTCATTAGATTCACCTCCTCCCTTTGGACTAACGGCCATGACTATTATCACAGCAGGGACCAAGAATATATTACTACATATAGAACAATAAAGCAATAGTATTAAATTTATTCTTTATTATTGTTCTTCTTTATTATTTTTTTAACATCTTTATCAAACTTTGATCTTGGTAGCATGACTATTCTACCACAACCACAGCATTTTATTTTTATATCTGCGCCTACTCTTATTATTTCCCACTCATCTGATCCACAGGGATGGCCCTTTTTCATTTGTACAATATCTGCTAAATCATATTCCTTATTCATAATTCACCTACTAATATTATTTGTTACATCAACTTTAGAAGTGATTGCCTTAATTTTTTCATTTTCTAAGGATCTTACTATTTCTCTACGAAGTTGCATTTCACAATCACCTTGAGTCATATTGATAGCTCTTCCTACTATTTTGATAGTAAAACTATTTTCCTTCATGGCAGAGACTCCTAGAACACTTGTTCCCTCAATTATACTATTGGAAGTTTTATTATAGTTGTCACATATTCTATCTAATATTGAAATTACTTTGTCCACATTCTCGCCGTTAGAAATTTCAACATCAAGCATAACTCTTTTATCCCCCCTAGAATGATTTGTAACTTTACTTATCAGTCTATTTGGGATTGTATGAATGTCACCATTAAAATCTCTAATTTTAGTTATCCTTAATTCCATGCTTTCAATCAAACCGCTCTTATCCTCTAGAGTAACATATTCACCTATAGTAAATTGATCTTCCATAAGAATAAAAAAGCCACTTATTATATCCTTTAATACATCCTGAGCACCAAAGCCGATTGCAACTCCACCTATACCAGCAAAGGTTAGGCTTATACCACTAAATAGTAAAGATAATATTTCAATAATACCTAAGAAAAATATTGAATATCTCATAATACTTTTTATTATAGTGCCTATTGTTTTCGATTTTTTCTCTTCTATTGAGAATTTTAATTTACTTTGCTTTTCAATAAATCTATCAATAATTATATTACCAAGTTTTATACCGATAAACATGAAAATCATTATAAGTACTATTTTCAAGGTTGTTAGTAATACAACCTCTACTTGCTGAAAAGTAATATGATTATATAGGGATACAAAAAAATTCATACTATCACCTCTTTGTATTTTCCATTTTCAATTGAGTATATTCCTTTAACCTTTATTTCAGATTTCAAATTTAATTCACTAAAGCTTGCTATATCCTGAAGTAATATACTCAAACCGCAACTTTTCACTATTTCCGTGGGAGTTGGTATTATTTTATATTTCATTCTTTCCTTTTTTATTTCTTCTTCCGCAATTAATACCTGAATAGTATTTTCAAATATAATCAGATAATATTCTTTCAATTCTTCACACCCTTTAAATATATATTTATTATATCAAATATTTAGCTTTATAAAAAGTGTTTTAGAATTGTTGTTTATAAGTTATAATATATGGATTAATACTTGGAGGTTTTTAATGGCTATTTATTTGGATAATGCAGCTACTTCCTTTCCTAAACCTGACTGCGTTTATAGCTCAATGATGGATTATGGTAAGAATATTGGGGTAAGCTCCAATCGTGGCGTCTACACAGATGCACTTACCGCTAATAGATTAGTTTTCGAGCTCAGAAAGGAGATTATGAGTTTTTTTCATTTTAATAAAGTTGAAAATGTAATTCTAAATTCCGGTCTTACTTTATCCCTTAATACTTTAATTAAAGGTGTAATTAAAGAAGATTGGGAAGTGTTTACCTCTAGTTTCGAACATAATTCTGTTTTAAGGCCCCTTTTACATTTGCAACAGACAAAACACTTTACTTTAAAATATATACCTTCTGATACCTTTGGTTATCTTGATGTTGATGCTTTTAAAAATAGTTTGACTGATAAAAGTAAGCTTGTCATATTAACTCTAGCTTCTAATGTTACTGGTTTAATTCAGCCTCTTGCAGAAATAAGTAAAATATGCAAAGCTAATAAAATCTATTTAATAATAGATGCAGCGCAGGCTGCTGGACATTTTAAAATAGATTATTCTCATATAGAATTTAATGCTTTGGCTTTCCCTGGTCATAAAGCCCTACTTGGCCCACAAGGTATTGGGGGTTTTCTTATTGATGATGAGCTTAATGCTCAAACAGATTGTCTTATTCAGGGTGGAACAGGTAGCTTATCGGAAAGTTTGTTACAACCAGAATTTCTTCCTGATAAATTTGAAGCTGGAACTTTAAATATGTATGGAGCTATTGGACTATTAAATTCTCTGAAATTTATAAATAATATTGGTATTTCCTATATTGAAGAATATGAAACCTTTTTATTCAAGCAACTGTTAAATGGGTTATTAAATATTAAAGAGATATTGGTAATTGGATATAATTCAGCTTACCACTATTCTCCTGTTATATCTATTATTTCAAATACAATGTCGTCCTCCCAGCTATCTTATTATTTAGATAAGAATTTTTCTATAGCAACTAGACAAGGACTTCATTGTGCCCCATTGGCACATAAGAAACTTAATACGATTAATACCGGAACCGTAAGATTTAGTCCTGGCTTATTTACTAAAGAAGAAGATATAATATATACAATCGAGGCAATAAACAAAATACAAAAGGGATTATTATAATATATTACTATAGCCTCTATTATTCATTATGCCCTCTATATCTTCTATAGATTTACTTCCCGAATCAATAAATATTGTACCATCTCTTTTTATGTTATTTAAGCCAGTGGTTTTAAGCATTGTTTCCTTAATGTTTAAAATTATAACATCACAGTATTCTTCCTTTTCGCTCTCTAATAGTTTATATCCCTTTACCAATAACTCATCTCTTATTGTAACAAGTTCTTCTGATATATATATTAGCATAAAAACACTTCCTTCAAGTTAAATATTCCCTGGAAAAAGTGTTTTATTCCTATATTTTATTTTGTCATAGCGTCCTTTAGCACCTGAGCTTCTTCTTCTGATAACTCATATCTTGAAAGGCCTCTATCAATAGGTTTTGCGTATGTAGTGCTTTCCGTCCTTCCATATATTCCTGTCAGTAATACTCCACTGTTATTTTGATCTAATATTGCCATTGAGAAACTCAAGTCACTTCCTACATTTTCAAAAGCTCTATATCTTATCATAGAGTATTTCTGTAAACAGCCTTGAAGACGATTGTTTAGTTTGTTTATCTCATCTTTTATATTGCTATATTTTGAATCTGCTAGATCTATCTTATCTAACTGAGATATGACAAGCTCTTCAAGATTTTTATTTGTTACTCCTCGTATTAGCCTACGATATTTCTTCTCTAGGTTTTTTGTTCTTTTTAAGTTTACTAATAGGACTATGAATATAATTATACTAAAAATCACAAGTCCTATAATTATATAATCACTTACTCCTTTTATTTCATTTAAAATAAAATTCATTTTGTATCCTCCTTAAAATGTTTCACGTGAAACATTACTGGTTAATTCTTAACAATTCTAGTATTCTATCTAAATCCTCACCAGAATAATATTCGATTTCTATTTTCCCCTTATTATTGTTATTTAGAACTGACACCCTAGTGGAAAAATAATTTTCCAATCTATTTTTAATATCTAAGCAATACGTATCATCCTTTTTAACAAGTTTCTCTTTTAACGGCTTATTAAAAGTATTGATCCGTTTTTCTACCTCTCTAACACTTAAGCCCTTATCAATAATCTCCTTAGCAAAATTTAATTGAATATCTCCATCTTTAATTACGACTAAAGCTCTTCCATGTCCTTCAGTAATAACATCTTCCTTCAAATATTGTAGAACTCTTTGATCTAAATTCAATAACCTCATACAATTTGTTACCGCTGATCTAGACTTTCCAACTCTCTTAGATAGTTCTTCTTGGGTTAACTTGAATTCTTCTAAAAGTCTCTTATAAGCTAGAGCTTCCTCTACAGGATTTAAATCTTCTCTCTGGATATTCTCGATCAGAGATATTTCCAATAATTCTTTATCATCTACATCCATAACCACTGCAGGTACTTCCTTTAAGCCAGCAACTTTTGCCGCTCTCCATCTTCTCTCCCCTGCTATAATTATGTATATATCTCCTTCTTTTCTTAATATTAATGGTTGTATAATACCATGTTCGACAATTGAATCTGCTAATATTTGAATTTTCTCTTCATCAAAATACGTTCTGGGTTGCTCATCATTTGCTTTGATTAAATTTATTGATATCTTCATGGGTGAAGAATTTGCTTCCTCTAAACTTTCTTCTGGTATTAGCGCTCCTAATCCCTTGCCTAAACCATATTTTCGATTCACTATACCACCTCATCCTTTTGCCTATTTAAAAATTCTTTAGTAATATCATTATACGCTTCTGCACCTTTACAGTTTCCATCATATAATGCTATTGGTAATCCAAAGCTTGGTGCCTCAGCCAGTCTTATATTTCTGGGTATCATTTTTTTATAAACTTTATCCTTAAAATACTTTTGAACCTCTGCTACCACATCTGAGGATAAATTAGTTCTGCTATCATACATACTCATTATTACGCCTTCGATTTGTAAGTTCTTATTTAAAGATCTTTTAACTAATTGATATGTGTTA
The DNA here is from genome assembly GCA_036507955.1 of Clostridiaceae bacterium. Lineage (GTDB taxonomy): Bacteria > Bacillota > Clostridia > Clostridiales > Clostridiaceae > DATCIH01. Next base: position 21,839 of record DATCIH010000094.1, read on the forward strand.
ACAAGTTGTCCCACTCCCTCCAATGCATAAAACTCACATTGTATTGGAATTAAAACACTATCTGCAGCTGTCAAAGCATTAATAGTTAATAAGCCTAAGGAAGGTGGGCAATCTATAAATATAAAATCAAAATCACCATTATATTCTAAAAGCTTACTTTTCAAAATTGATTCTCTGTTTTTGAAATTGATTAATTCAACTTCCGCTCCAGCTAACTCCATTCTTGAAGGAATAATATAAAAATTATCCATTAGTTCAGATTTAACTACTACGTCCTCAATTTTACTATCTGAAGTTAAAATATCATAAGCTGACAATTTTAATTTGCTTTTATCTATTCCTAACCCGCTAGTGGTATTACCCTGAGGATCCATATCAATTGTAAGTATTTTATAGCCTTCCATTGCAAGGTTTGCACACAGATTTATATTTGTTGTTGTTTTACCAACTCCTCCCTTTTGATTGAAAATACAAATTGTTTTCATTAAAGCACCTCTCTCATCTATCCTGTTACATTATTATTATATATTGTAGAGACATGATTTGAAAGGTTTTTAACAATATTATTTATAAATATACTTATTTAGCATGAATTATTAAATATTTAGACGTAAAAAAAATTGTCATTATATAATGTGTTAAATCATAGTAATAATGACAAATCTATTTATTTTAAAATTGTAATTGTAATTTCAATCTTATCATCTATTTCCTTAGATACATATTTGGCATTAACTCCGAATTTCTCAAAAACTTGTCTCACAGTATTAACATACAGTCTTGGACTAATATTTCCTTTAATTCTTTTATTTTTGACTACTAGAGAACTATTACTTTTTTCGATTTCGTATTCTATTAGTTCTTCAGTCTCTTTAACATTTAATTCCTTATCAATAATTCTTTTTAAAACTTTTTTTTGAATATTTATATCGTCCAATTTAAGTAAAGCTCTTGCATGCCTTTCTGTTAAATTATTTTGAAGAAGTTCCTTACGAATAAACTCATCAAGCTTTAATATTCTAATTTTATTAGCTATTGTAGACTGTTTCTTTCCAATTACTTCTGCTAATCTTTCTTGAGTATATCCATGATCCTTCATTAAATTAATATAAGCTTCCCCTTCTTCTAAAAAGTTTAAATCTTCCCTTTGTAAATTCTCAAGAAGTGCTATAGCAGCAGAATCCCTATCGGTAATATCGACAATAATGGCAGGAATATTACCTTTGCCTAATTTCTTAGCAGCCCTTAGTCTCCTTTCACCGGCCACTAGCTCGTATTTATCATTTCCTAATTTTCTAACCGAAATAGGTTGAATAATACCGTAACTTTGTATAGACTGAGCCAACTCATCTATAGCATCTTCATCAAAATGCTTTCTAGGTTGATAAAGATTTGGAAAAATTGAATCAATATTGAGATTAACAATATTCTTTTCCATAACACCATTCCTTTTAATGTATTATATATATAATTCTACATTTTTACAATATTACCTTCTTTTTGATGCAATTATAAAGGATTATTTGTAGCTGTTCCTGGTTTTCTTGGAAGATCATTAGGGGTTTTTTTTATCTTTCTAATTATTACCAAATTATGTTTGAAATCTGATTCTTCGATTTCAGTAGTAATAACATCTTCTACTTTACCACCCATTAAAGTTATTACTCTTTCTGAAATACTTAGTTCCTCTGTAATTTGTGGTCCTTTCATAGCAATAAAATATCCATTAATCTTGGTAAAGCCCAAAGAAATCTCAGAAAGTAATGGTAAGCTCGCCACCGCTCTAGATACAGCAATATCATAAATTTCTCTATATTGTTTGTCCTTTGCTAAATCTTCTGCTCTACCATGTATTGCTTTGATACCTTTAATTTCTAACTTATTTATTACTTCATTCAGAAAAGCAACTCTTTTCTTTAACGAATCTAATAATGTAACTTCAATTTTATTATATACTAATTTTATTGGTATTCCAGGGAAACCAGCACCAGTTCCTATATCTATAAGTTTACTTGCTTTCTTCATCGGCTCAAAAGAAAAAAGTTTTAAGGAATCAATGAAATGTTTCTTATAAAAATCTTCTTCATTATGGATAGCTGTCAAGTTTATTTTTTCATTCCACTCAATAACCATGTTAAAATAAACTTCAAATTTTTCTATGGTTTCTGGATCATAATCTAAATTGATATTTTCCAAAGCTTTTTTTAATAAATAATCATATTGCATTTAATACCTTACCTCGATTTCCTAAAAAAATGTTCTAAATAAATATGAAGAACGGTAATATCTGCTGGGGATACTCCAGATATTCTAGAAGCTTGCCCTAAGTTAAGGGGTTTAATCTTATTAAGCTTTTGAACGGCTTCTAGCCTTAGGCTTTTTATCTCAGAATAAATAACTTCATCAGGAATAATTCTATTTTCATACTTTTCAAACTGTCTAATTTGTTCGTTTTGTTTTTCAATATATCCCTCATACTTAGCTATAATATTTATTTGCTGAGTAACCTGTATTGGTAAAGGTTTTCTATCTTTATCTAACTCTACTACTAAATCGTAATCTAACTCAGGCCTTTTAATCAGTTCATACATACTTAAAGGCTTTTTTAATTCTACAGAACCAAGCTCCTTTAGAATATCATTTACAAATGACTTTCCTGTTACCTGTAAGGCTTTTATTCTGATTAACTCTTCATCTATTGCTTTCTTTTTTTCTTTAAATATATTATACCTTTTTTCATCAACTAGACCAACACTTTTTCCAAGCTCAGTCAATCTTAAATCCGCATTGTCTTGTCTTAATACCAATCTATACTCAGCTCTTGAGGTCATCATTCTGTAAGGCTCCTGTGTCCCCTTTGTAACTAAGTCATCAACTAAGACACCAATATAGCTCTCAGATCTTTTAAGCGTTATTAAGTCCTTCTCCTTAATCCTTAACGCTGCATTAATACCAGCTAATATCCCTTGTGCGGCGGCCTCTTCATAACCTGAACTACCATTTATCTGTCCCGACGAAAAAAGACCTTTAATATTTTTGAATTCTAAAGTTGGTTTTAACTGAGTAGGATCAATGCAATCATATTCAATAGCATAAGCAGTTCTAAGCATTTCAACATTTTCAAGCCCTGTCACAGTTCTCAAGAACTTCAATTGGATTTCTTCTGGTAAAGAGCTGGACATACCTTGAACGTACATTTCATCAGTATTACTACCCTCTGGTTCAATAAAAATCTGATGTTGAAGCTTTTCAGGAAACCTCATAACCTTATCTTCAATTGAAGGGCAATATCTTGGGCCTACGCTCTTAATCGTACCATTATACAGAGGTGACCTTCCTATATTATCTCTTATAACCTTATGAGTTAAATCATTAGTATAAGTCAAATAACAAGGTGCTTGTTCCTTCTTAATTTCATCATTTATAAAAGAGAAAGGTACAATCACTTCATCTCCTAATTGTACAATCATCTTAGAAAAATCTACTGATCTTTTATTTATTCTAGCAGGGGTACCTGTTTTAAATCTTCTTAACTCTATACCTAACTTAAGTAAACTATTAGATAACTCTTTAGCCGGAAAAAGGCCATTGGGTCCCCCTTCATAGATTACCTCCCCTATTATGATTTTACCTTTTAAATACGTACCTGTGGCAAGAATTACAGCTTTACTTGTAAAATATGCTCCATTCTTAGTAAGTACACCTACCACAATATTATCTTTAACATCAATTTCTACAACTTCAATTTGCTTTAAAAAAAGTCCACTCTGCCTTTCAATTACATTCTTCATTCTTTCAGAGTATCTTTTTTTATCTGCTTGAGCTCTTAAAGAATGTACAGCCGGCCCCTTGGAAGTATTGAGCATCCTTGATTGAATAAATGTTTCATCTATATTTACTCCCATTTCACCGCCTAAAGCATCTAATTCCCTAACCAAGTGTCCTTTTGCAGTTCCCCCTATATTGGGGTTACATGGCATCATAGCTATACTGTCTAAGTGCATAGTACAAAGTAATGTCCTTGCACCTATCCTAGCACTCGCTAGTGCTGCCTCACACCCTGCATGTCCTGCTCCAATTACTATTACATCAAAATTATCAGCTAAAAATTTCATTTACTCCCCTCATTTTCCTATGCAAAATTTTGAGAAAATCTTATCAATTATATCCTCTTCTAAAGTATCCCCAGTTATTTGCCCTAAATAATTCCATGCATTTTTCAAATCTATGCTTGCCAAATCTATTGCCATAGTGTTTCTTAAGGCTTCCTTAGCAGAGTCTATACACTCTTTAGTCCTTATTAGCGCTTCTTTATGTCTACTGTTAGTTAATATTAATTCATTACTATTAAACTGTCCAGTAAAAAAGATGTCTTTTATCCTACTTTTTAATTTATCCACACCATAACCTTCAATTACTGATACTTCTATAATGTTTTCTTCTAAAAGTTCTTTTAAAAAATCAATATTTGCTTCACATATGAGATCTGATTTATTCAAAATTACAATATATTTCATATTTTGAATGTAATTAAAAATAAACATATCTTCTTTTGTTATTTCCTTACTTCTATCTAAAACGAATACAATTAAATCCGCCTCTTGAATTTTCTTTATTGATATATTTACACCAATTTTTTCAATTTCATCCTCTGATTCTCTAATACCCGCCGTATCAGTAATCTTTAGCTGTATCCCATCAATACTGACACTCTCTTCAATAACATCTCTAGTAGTTCCGGGAATACTAGATACTATAGCTCTATCCTCCATTAGCAATAAATTTAATAGGGATGATTTTCCAACATTAGGTTTTCCAATTATTACCGTGTTGATTCCTTCCCTTACTATCTTTCCTTCATCTGCATAAGATAATAATTTGTCTATTGTTTTTTTAATGCTTATTAAACTTTTTACCACCATAACAGACGTTAATTCTTCTAAATCATCCTCTGGATAATCCACAGTAGCTTCTATATGCGCAATTAACTCCAGAATGTTATCTCTTAGTATATTTATTTTACTTGATAGATGACCTTCTGATTGAAAAACTGCAGCTTTAAGACCTACCTCTGTTTTTGCATTAATGATATCTATTACTGCTTCTGCTTGGCTCATATCTAATCTTCCATTAATGAAGGCTCTTTTAGTAAATTCACCAGGTTCTGCAAGTCTAGCTCCCACTTTAATAACTTCTTCTAATATAAGTTTTGCGGATACAACACCACCATGACAATTGATTTCAATTGTATCCTCTGCTGTAAAACTTTTAGGTCCCTTCATAAAAGTTATTAATACTTCGTCTATATCTTGTTTCGAATCATTTTCATGAATAAAGCCATATCTTAGGGTGTGGCTTTTCATTTCCTTTATTTCAGCACCAGCCTTTGTTCTAAAGATTTTTGAAACTATTTGAAATGCTTTTGCACCACTTATTCTTACTATTGCAATTCCTCCAATACCCAATGCAGTCCCTATGGCTACAATAGTATCATTATCTTTCAACCTTCTCACCTCTTTAAAATTTTTAGTATTACTATCATTATTATTATATATAAAACTGTTTTTAATTAAAAAGAAAGCCCTTAGGCTTTCTTTAGATCTACTACAACTCTTCGATAAGGTTCTTCACCTTCACTATAGGTTTCCACATTAGGATCCTCCTGCAGTGCAAAATGAATTATTCTTCTTTCATAAGGATTCATAGGTTCGAGTTTAACATATCTTCCAGACCTACGCACTCTGTATGCAACCTTCTCAGCTAACCTTCTTAACGTCTCTTCTCTTTTTAACCTATAATTTTCAGTATCTAAAACTACTCTTCTATATTCACCTTCATGACCTTTATTAACTATCAAGCTAAGCAAATATTGAAGAGAATCTAAGGTTTCTCCTCTGTAGCCAATAAGTATGCCCATATTTATTCCATTAATATCAATCTTTATAGAATCCTTCTCATCTCTAAAGATTACCTCAGCATCTATTTTCATAATTCTCAAAAGCTCCAAGATAAATTCCTTAGCATCTGCCAAATTATTTTTTCTTACTGTAACTTTTATAGTAGCTGGTTTAGCACCAAATAAGCCAAATAAGCCATTACTACCTTCAGTAATTATTTCAACATCAACTTTATCTTCAGTTGCGTTTAATTCCTTTAAAGCCTTTCCTAAAGCATCTTGGACAGTTTTTCCTGACATCTCAATATATTTCATACATACACTCCTTGACCTAACTATTTGCTTTAACCAATTTCGCATCTATTTTTCTTATAAGCAAAGTTTGTCCTAATTGGAATACATTACTTACAACCCAATATAAAACTAACGCAGCGTTAAAACCATAACTCATAAAGGTCATAAGTAAGGTCATTGTTATATTCATAGTGCTAGCTTGCTTTGCTTGAGCTCCCTCACCTTTTGGTGTAATAATTGATGTAGATATATAGGTTGATAATCCAGATAAAATAACTAATGGAATATCATGAGGTTGAGATAAATCAGCAATCCATAAAAAATGCGCGCCACTCAAATTTGGAATGTTTCTAAACACATAAAACATAGCTATTAAAACTGGCCATTGTATAAGTAATGGTAAACATCCTGCAAAAGGATTAACACCTTTTTCTTTATATAAAGCCATTGTTTCCTGTTGAAGCTTTGTTGGATCACTCTTATATTTAGTTTGTATTACCTTTAATTCAGGCTGTATTTCCTGCATTCTTAAAGTAGACCTTATCTGTTTTATGTTTAACGGTAACAAACAAAGTTTAATAAGTATGGTAAACAGGATAATTGCAAATCCTATAGCTAAACCTTTATCAATGCCCATATTTAAGTTTAAATAATGGAATATAAAATTAAAAATATTATTTAAAAAATCATTTATAACTTTCATCAATTGACCAAAAATTGCCAAAGTATTAACCTCCGAAGTTTATTTAACTGGATCATAACCACCCTTATTGAAAGGATGACATTTCGAAATTCTTTTTATAGCCATTCTAGTACCTCTTAACGCCCCATATTTCTCAATCGCTTCTAACGAATATTGAGAACAACTAGGATAAAATCTACAACTTGGACTTTTTAACGGTGATATAAATTTTCTATAAAAATTAATTAGATTAATTAAGATTTTTTTCATCTATATACAAACCTGCCTTTTTAAACAGATTTATTAACGAATCCTCAATTTTATGATAATCTTTACTCGCTGAGCTAACTCTAGCTATAAACACTAAATCAAAATTACCCTTTATTAAATTGGAATTTAGTCTATAGCTTTCTGAAATTAATCTTTTAACTCGGCTTCTCACTACACTTTTTCCAACTTTTTTGCTTACAGATATACCGATTCTGTTTAAACCCTTTTTATTTCTATTAGCATATAAAACTAATAAACCATTTGAAAAAGATTTGCCTCTATTATAAACTGATCTAAATTCATAATTCTTTCTTATCTTGTTTTCTTTCATAAATCTAGCTCCTTAAAATCTGCAAGTGCAGAAAAGGCCACAAACGCGGCCCTTACAATGTCAATCTCTTTCTACCCTTTAGTCTTCTTCTTTGAATAACATGTCTTCCATTTAAAGTGCTCATTCTTTTCCTAAAACCATGCTCTCTAGCTCTTTGCTTGGTTTTTGGCTGGTATGTCATAAACATTAAATCCACCCCCTTCACAAAACAATATCTATAGCAATATATATACTATCATTTAAAGATTTACTACTAAATTATATATTTACACAACTTTATTGTCAAGAAAAAGAAAATTGAAAAAAATCATAAAAAAAATATATTTGTGGATAACTTCTTGAATAGCTACATAGAATTTGTTATTATTAATACTATACTAAATAATTAATTGTGCATTGAAAAGTTATTCACAGCATGTGTATAACTTTGTGCATAACTTGTTTTAATTTGTAGAAAACTTTATTCATAACTAGATTATTCCTTTCTATCCATGTATTTATTCAGTTTTATTTTGTGAATGAATATTTTTCTTCATTGTGTACAATGTCTAATTATGATTATTTACTAACAAAGTTATATACATGTTATTATTGTTATAAACAAATTAAATCTAAATTAACTTTATGTTAATAATATATACACAAGCTGTATATATTCAAATTTGACAGGGGGATAAAAAATGACTAATCCTTTAACTGATCTATGGGATAGAACTTTAAACATAATTAAAGGAGAACTTACAGAAGTAAGTTTTAATACTTGGATTAAAAGTATTACACCTATCTCTATGGAAAGAGAAACTTTAGTATTATCTGTTCCAAACGATTTTACTAAAGGGATATTAGAAAGTAGATATAAGGATTTATTAATCAACGCAGTTAAAATGATAACTTCTATTAAATATGCTATAGATTTTATTGTTATAACGGAGGAAACAGCCGTGACGGCTGAGAAAACAGATCTAAATAGAAATAGTTTAGCCCAAGCTTCTATAAATGAGTCCTCAGGAAATTTAAATCCTAAATATACATTTGATACCTTTGTCATAGGTAATAGTAATAGATTTGCTCATGCTGCATCTTTAGCAGTAGCTGAATCTCCTGCAAAAGCTTATAATCCACTTTTTATATATGGTGGAGTAGGTCTTGGAAAAACTCATTTAATGCATGCAATAGGACACTATATATTAGAAAATAATCCTAAAGCAAAAGTAGTATATGTTACTTCCGAAAAATTCATGAATGAGCTTATAAACTCGATAAAAGATGATAAGAATGAAGAATTTAGAAACAAATATAGAAGCGTTGATGTACTACTAATAGATGATATTCAATTTATTGCTAATAAAGAAAGAACTCAGGAAGAATTTTTTCACACCTTCAACGATCTTCATCAATCAAATAAACAAATAATTCTTTCAAGTGATCGGCCTCCAAAAGAAATACCAACACTCGAAGATAGGTTAAGATCTCGTTTCGAATGGGGTCTTACAGCTGATATACAAGCTCCGGATTTTGAAACTAGAATAGCTATATTAAAGAAAAAAGCTGATAAAGAAAACTTAATTATTCCAAATGATGTATTCTCATATGTAGCAAATGAAATAAAATCAAATATTAGAGAGCTTGAAGGAGCTTTAATAAGATTAGTTGCCTACTCTTCCCTTACAAATAAAGAAATCACTGTGGAATTAGTTTCTGAAGCCCTAAAGGATATAATTACAAATAATCAGCCAAGACAAATTACAATAGATTTAATACAAGAAGTAGTATCTAGTTATTTTAACTTGAAAGTCGAGGATTTTAAATCTCAAAGAAGATCAAGAAATGTATCCTTCCCTAGACAAATAGCCATGTATTTAAGCAGAAAACTTACAGATTCCTCCCTTCCAAAAATAGGGGAAGAGTTTGGAGGAAGAGATCATTCAACAGTTATTCACGCCTTTGAAAAAATAAATACAGGATTAAAGGAAGATGAAGCTCTACAGGAAACAGTTACAGAACTCACTAAAAAGTTAACTCATAAATAGACTAACTTATCTGTTACTAATATAGTGTTAGTTAAATGTTAATAATAATATCTTTTGCTTTATTATATAATAGTGTGGATAACAGTAGAATTTTGTGTTTGCTTATCCACAACTATTTTTTTCTGTAAACCATTGATCTTACTGCTCTGTAGCGGTTATTAACAAATCCACAGTCCCTACTACTATTACTACTATATTTAAATACTATTATCTATCTTATTCTAAAACTACTCTAAAAATGGAGGAATAAAATGAAATTCTTATGTAAACAATCATTCTTAATTGATGCAATATCTGCAGCACAAAAAGCAGTAACCGGAAAATCTACAAAACCAATTTTACAAGGTTTACTAATAAAAGCAGAAGACGGTATAATAACAATCATAGGTTCAGATATAGATATGAGCATTGAAACTAAAATACAAGCAGATATACATGAAGTTGGCTCAATAGTAGTTGATTCGAGGATGTTTGGAGATATTATAAGAAAATTACCTAATGATACAATAATGATAAGTACCTCAGAATCAAATTTAATAGAAATAATATGTCAGAAATCAAAATTTAATTTAGTATTTATGAATCCAGATGAATTTCCAACTCTTCCAAAGATAAATGAAAATATAATATTAAATATTCCTCAGATTATTTTAAAAAATATGATAAAGGGTACTATTTTTGCAATAGCACAAGAAGAGACAAGACCGATACTGCAAGGAGTTTTATTTGAACTTAAAGATAATAAATTGAATTTAGTAGCCTTAGATGGCTATCGCTTAGCCCTGAGAAAAGAAAATATTGAAAATGCTAACACTATAAATGCTGTAATACCTGGTAAATCGCTAACGGAAATTTCTAAAATATTATCTGATGTGGAAACCAAAGTAAATATAACTTTTACAACTAATCATATTTTGTTTAATTTGGGAAATACTAAGATAATTTCCAGATTACTAGAAGGCGAATTTATTAAATATTCTACTATTCTTCCAACAGAATATAACTCAAAAGTTACTGTAAAAAAAGAAGAGCTTTTAGATTGTATTGAAAGAGCATCTTTAATGTCTAAAGAAGGCAGTAATAATTTGATCAATATAGATATACTAGAAAATAACATGGTGATAACCTCTAACTCTCAATATGGTAAAGTAAGAGAGGAATTAAATATTATTCTTGAGGGAAACACTCTAGAAATAGCTTTTAACTCTAAATACTTGATAGATATATTGAAAAATATTGAAGAAGAAGAAATAATCATGGAATATACTAGTAGTGTAAGCCCTTGTATTATAAAAAATAGTGTAAATAATAATAGTAATTATTTAGTATTACCAGTAAGAAGAAATTAAAGGAGGTTTAGATTATCCATAATATGGGTATAAATATAATATGAATGAAATAAAAATAAAAACAGAAATAATAAAATTGGATTCCTTTTTAAAATGGGCAGGACTTGTAGGTTCAGGAGCAGAAGGAAAGTTATTAATAAATGATGGAAAAGTAAAATTAAATGGAGAAATTGAAACCCAAAGAGGAAAAAAATTGAAAGCTGGAGATGTGATAGAATTTTTAGGAGAGAAATATAACATTATATAATAAGTAAAAAGCAATAATATTGAATTTATGTTATAATGTAAAATAGGTGTTTTATGAATATAAAATATTTGCAACTTAAGGGATTCAGAAATTTTGATGAACTTAAGCTAGAAGTTTGTAATGGAGTTAATATTTTTATTGGAGATAATGCTCAAGGAAAAACAAACATACTTGAAAGCATTTATTATTGTTGCCTTGCTAAATCTCATAGAACAAACAAGGATAAAGAATTGATTAATTGGTCCTTTGAGGAAGGTTACATAAGTATTTATGTAAATACCAATAGGCTTGATAAGAAAATAGAAATAAAATTATTTAAAGGTGGTAAAAGAGGAATTAGAGTGAATTCTATAAAAATAAATAAATTATCAGAATTTATTGGAACCTTTACTGCAGTAATATTTTCTCCAGAGGATTTAAAAATAGTTAAAGAAGCACCCTCCTTTAGAAGAAGATTTCTTGATATGGAGTTATCTCAAATAAGCAACCTTTATTATTATAATTTAGTACAATATAATAAGGTTTTAGAAGAAAAAAACACCTTGTTAAAGAAACATTTTAGATCTCATATGGACATGTATGATATCTATGATACACAATTATCACAGTTTGGATCGGAAATTATAAAATTCAGATTAGAATATATTAAAACTTTAAATGAAAAAGGTTCTAAAATTCATCAGGATATTACTTCAAATGAAGAAAATATATATTTAAAATATGTGAATTCAATAGGTGAAACTAACCTAAAAGAAGAGTTTATTAAAAGGCTCAATGAAAATAGAAATAAGGATATTGAAAAAGGTATATCTTCTATAGGGCCCCATAGAGATGATTTTATTATATTGATAAATGACGTGGATACAAGAGTATATGGATCTCAAGGTCAGCAAAGGACTGCAATACTTACTATTAAGTTTGCGAGTATAGAAATATTAAAGGACAGAACTGGTGAATATCCAGTGCTTCTTTTAGATGATGTTTTGTCTGAACTAGATGAAAGTAGACAACGATATATATTAAAATCAATAAATAATGTTCAAACCTTTATAACATGTAATAGTATAGAAAATGTTGTAAATTATTTAGATAGAAATATTAAAATTTATGAAGTGAAAAAAGGAAAAGTCACTTAAAATTAGAGGAGGGAATTAATTTGTTTCTTCATTTAGGAGAAAATGTTGTTGTACCACTAAAGGATGTTATAGGTATATTTGATTTGGAGACTTCAACCTATAGTTCAGATAGTGTGAAATTTTTAAGATTAGCTGAAGAGGATGGTTTTGTAGAAAAAATATCCTCAGAACCACCAAAATCCTTTACTTTAGCTGAGGTAGATAAAAAAAGTAAGGTGTATCTTTCACCTATTTCATCAGCTACTTTAACTAAAAGAACTAATGTTGTTTATGTAACACTTTAAGAAAGGGGAATTTTTATGGGCGAAGAAAAAGAAATATACGATGAAAGTCAAATTCAAGTATTAGAAGGTTTAGAGGCTGTTAGAAAAAGACCTAGTATGTATATAGGCAGTACTAGTTTAAGAGGACTTCATCATCTAGTATATGAGATAGTTGATAATAGCATAGATGAAGCGCTTCAAGGCTTTTGTTCTAATATTAATGTAATTATACATGGTGATAATTCAATTACAGTCATAGATGATGGAAGAGGTATGCCAGTAGGTATACATCCTAAGATGGGTATTTCTACAATTGAAGTTATCATGACAGTACTACATGCTGGTGGAAAATTTGGCGGAAAGGGCTATAAGGTTTCCGGTGGTCTCCATGGAGTTGGAGCTTCTGTTGTAAATGCATTGTCAGAAAGCTGCCAAGTTGAAGTTAAAAGAGAAGGGTTCGTATGGAGACAGGGTTTTGAAAGAGGTAAAGCAGTAACAGCACTTGAAAAGCTTCAAGAAGATCATGGTCAAGGAACAACAACTCATTTTTTACCAGATAGTCAAATATTTGAAGAAATTGAATTTGATTATGACACCTTAGCACAAAGATTAAGGGAATTAGCTTTTTTAAATAAAAATATAAAAATAACTCTTTCAGATCAAAGAAGTGGGAAAAATGAGGAGTTTCATTATGAAGGCGGTATACAGGCCTTTGTAACTTATTTGAATAGAAACAAAGAGAATCTTTTTCCAACACCTATCTACATAGAAGGAAAAAAGGAAGATTTTTCAGTTGAAATAGCACTCCAATATAATGACGGCTATAATGACAGCATATTTTCCTTTGCAAATAATATAGATACCATAGAAGGAGGAACTCATCTTACAGGCTTTAAAAATGCTCTAACCAGAGTTTTAAATGACTATGGTAGAAAATTTGGACTCCTAAAGGAAAATGATAAAAATTTATCTGGTGATGATATAAGAGAAGGTTTAACTGCAGTTGTATCTGTAAAACTAATAGATCCTCAATTTGAAGGTCAAACAAAAACTAAGCTAGGAAATAGCGAGGTAAGAGGGATTGTTGATGCTATTGTTGGAGATGGAGTAGGCGCTTATTTAGAAGAAAATCCATCACTAGGTAAGACAATTATTGATAAATCACTACTGGCTGCAAGAGCTAGGGAAGCTGCTAGAAAAGCAAGAGAGTTAACAAGAAAATCAGTACTCGAAAGAAGCTCTCTACCAGGAAAGCTATCAGATTGTTCATCAAAGGATCCAGAGGAATGTGAAATCTATCTTGTAGAGGGTGACTCTGCAGGGGGGAGTGCAAAGGGAGGAAGAAATAGAGCTTTTCAAGCTATACTTCCACTAAGAGGAAAAATAATGAACGTTGAAAAGCAAAGGCTTGATAAAATCTTGGGTTATGAAGAAATAAGATCTATGATTACAGCCTTTGGAGCAGGTATAGGCTCAGATTTTGATATAGAAAAGATAAGATATAATAGAATAATACTAATGACAGATGCAGATGTTGATGGAGCACATATAAGGACCCTTTTACTTACCTTCTTTTATAGATATATGAAGGAGTTAGTTGAGCAGGGACATGTATTTATAGCACAACCTCCACTTTATAAGGTTGTAAAGGGTAAAAACGAGCATTATTGCTATTCTGATAAGGAACTAGAAAAGCATTTAGTAACTTTGGGTGGCAAGGATAATAGTGTAAATATTCAACGATATAAAGGCCTTGGAGAAATGGATGCTAGACAGCTTTGGGAAACTACAATGGATCCAGAAAAAAGAACTTTAAAGCAAGTAACCGTAGGTGATGCTATGGGGGCGGATGAAATATTTAATATTCTTATGGGAGATAAAGTAGAGCCTAGAAGATTGTTCATTACTGAAAATGCTAAAAAAGTAGTTAATCTTGATATATAAATATAAAATAATAGTTCCTGTTTTGGAAGTAAGAGGTGTAATAGATGAGCAATGAAGGAAACATAATACAAGTTGATATAGAACATGAAATGAAAAAATGTTATTTAGATTATGCAATGAGCGTAATTGTTGGTCGTGCTCTTCCAGATGTAAGAGATGGTCTTAAGCCTGTACATAGAAGAATACTTTTTTCTATGTATGAATTAGGCTTAACTCCAGAAAAGGGCTATAGAAAATGTGCCAGGATAGTTGGAGATGTACTTGGTAAATATCATCCTCATGGTGATACTGCGGTATATGATGCCTTAGTTCGTATGGCACAGGACTTTTCCCAGCGATACATATTAGTTGATGGACATGGTAATTTTGGTTCTGTTGATGGGGATAGTGCTGCAGCAATGCGTTATACTGAAGCAAAAATGAGTAAAATGACTATGGAAATGCTCAGAGATATTGGAAAGGAAACGGTTGATTTTGGACCTAACTTTGATGGTGAAGAAGAAGAACCTTTAGTTATTCCTTCAAGATTTCCTAATCTCTTAGTTAATGGATCTTCAGGTATAGCTGTTGGTATGGCAACAAATATACCTCCTCATAACCTTGGTGAGGTTATAGATGGAATTTTTATGATGATAGAAAATCCTGAGGTAACAATAACGGAACTTTTATCTAAAATAAAAGGTCCTGATTTTCCTACCTATGGTATTATTATGGGTCAAAATGGTATAAGGGAAGCCTATGAAACAGGCAGAGGTCGTGTTGTCGTTCGGGCAAAAGCAAACATAGAGGAAGAAAAGGGAAGGTTTAAAATAATTGTTTCAGAACTTCCTTATCAAGTAAATAAAGCAAGACTTATAGAATATATAGCAGATTTAGTTAAAGACAAAAAAATAGATGGGATTTCAGACCTTCGAGATGAATCTGATAGAGATGGCATGAGAATGGTTATTGAAATAAAAAGAGATGCTAATGCAAATGTAGTGTTAAATCAGTTATATAAGCATACCAATATGCAGGATACCTTTGGGGTAAATATGATTGCCCTAGTCAATGGAGAACCACAAACTTTAAATTTAAAACAAATTTTAGTTCATTACCTTAATTTTCAAAAGGATGTTATAAAAAGAAGGACCATATTTGAATTAAGTAAAGCACAAGCAAGAGCACATATACTAGAAGGTTTAAGGATCGCACTAGATCATATTGATCAAGTAATAAATACTATAAGGGCGTCTAAGAACACAGAAGAAGCTCGTTTTAAACTTATGGAGAATTTTTCTCTTTCAGAAAAGCAATCGCAAGCAATACTTGAAATGAGGCTTCGTGCTCTTACAGGGCTTGAAAGAGGTAAAATAGAAGATGAATTTAACTCTCTAATGAAGGATATAGAATATTATATGGAAATATTAGAAAATGAAGTCTTACTTTTATCTATTATAAGAACTGAGCTTTTAGAGATCAAGAATAAATATGGTGATGAGAGAAGAACGCAGATAGTTAAAGCTGAAAATGAAATAGACATAGAAGACTTAATAGAAGAAAAGGAAGTAGTTATAACTCTTACTCATTCAGGTTATATTAAGAGGATAACTACTGATGCTTATACTGCTCAAAGAAGAGGGGGTAAGGGAATACAAGCTATGACTACAAAGGATGATGATTTTGTAGAACATATATTTATTACCTCAACCCATAACAATATATTATTCTTTTCTAATTTAGGTAGAGTATATAAGCTTAAAGGTTATGAGGTTCCAGATGCAGGTAGAGTTGCAAAAGGAACTAATGTAATAAATCTATTACCTCTTAGCAGTGATGAAAATATTCAAGCAGTTATGTCGATAAAAGAGTTTAAAGAAGATAGTTATCTAATTATGGGAACGAAGAATGGCTTGATTAAAAAGACCACATTAGCAGCTTATGCTTCAATTAGAAAGAATGGTCTTACAGCTATTAACTTAAAAGATGGAGATGAAATCATTGGAGTTAGAATAACCAATGGAGATAGTGAAGTAATGATGGTAACAGAAAAAGGTTATTCTATTAGGTTTAATGAAAAAGATGCTCGACCTATAGGAAGGGTTGCCACTGGTGTTAGAGCTATTACACTCCGTGAAAATGATATTGCTATAAGCATGGTTGTGCCAGAAGATAAGGAAGAACTCCTAATTATATCTGAAAATGGATTTGGAAAGAAAACAGGTATAGATCAATATACACTTCAAAACAGAGGTGGTAAGGGAGTTAAGACTTATAAGATAAGTGAAAAAACAGGAAACTTAGTTGGTGCTAGAACCGTTAAAAACGGAGATGAAATTATGCTTATTAATACTAGTGGAGTAGCAATTAGATTAAATGTTTCAGACATATCAAATACTGGGAGAAATGCTATGGGAGTTACCTTGATGAGAAGTCATGAGGATGATAAGGTAGTAGCTATAGCAAAGATAAATTGCAGCGATAATGTAGATGCTGAATTTTGCGAAATCTAATTACAGTATAATACTATTATAGTTTTCTAGGGTGTTGTCTCGAAGAAAGTATTGTTTTCGGACACCACCCTTTTTTTCAATAATAAGACAAAAAAACTAGAATATAATGGATAAATTTAATTATCTACAAATTAATTTGTAAAAGTGAAAAAAAGTATATTGACAGAGTGAAACAAAGGTGATACTATGATTAAGCGTCGTAAGTGACGCAGGAAAAATCTGTTATGTAATAGCCCAATAAGCTATGAAAACAGACGGTCATTGAAAATTAAACAGAGGAAAATAAACTAAACCAGCAATTCATTATGGTTCTTA
>DATCIH010000095.1:0-9675 GCA_036507955.1 Clostridiaceae bacterium
TATGATTATATTTAGTTTTTAATTATGGGGATGCCTAATGGCTCCTCGTAATTGTAATACCTAATTTTAGACATGGGGTCTTTGACCATGCCTTTATATTAACATAGGTTTTTTTAAAAGGAAATCCCTGAGTAGTAACACAAAGAAATACTCTGTGCTCTACGGTCTCCCAAAATGAATATGCCTAACATGTGGGAATTCCCTGGTGGTAAAGTTGAGGAAAATGAAAGCCTTTCAGAAGCTATTACTCGAGAAATTCAAGAAGAGTTAATTTGTCAAATAGAATTTAAAGAATTGTTCCATGACAATACACATGAGTATGAGAAATTCATTGTGAATTTGATAACTCTGAAATGCAAACTGGTAGCGGGTACTCCAATTACAACAGAGCACTCCAAACTTATTTGGCTTAAAAGAGAAAACCTTGCATCATTAAAATGGGCTCCTGCTGATATTCCAGCTCTAGAGCTTTTAATAAAAGAAAAAGTATAGTCTTCTCGATTTGAGATCACTGTACTTTTTTTATATGTCAGATAATATGTCCCTCCTACTTATGATCTTCGACCATAACTATACATATATGTTATAATATTAATAGAATTTATTTCATATAAAAATTTTAAGTGAGGGTACCTATGAGTAGTTTATCTAAACAAGATAAAAAAGAAATTTTTGAAGCTACCATAGACTTTAAGCCCATTGATAAAGATTATGATAGTGAGACTAAAATTGCAAAGGATATATTGAAATCTAATGAAACTGGATTAATAAATAGCTATATAGATTCTAATTTAGCCTTAAGACCTAAGCTTATTATTAATAATTATAATCAGGGTAGTAAAGTTTTAAGTGATATAGTTGCAGAACTTATGAAATGTACTGAATTTATAATATCTGTTGCGTTTATCACAAGTAGCGGAGTTACTCCCCTTTTAGAAACCCTGAAATACTTAGAAAAGAATGGTATCAAGGGTAAGATTCTAACAACGGATTATCTAAATTTTAGTGAACCAAAGGCCCTAAAAAAGCTTTTAGAGTTTTCTAATATTCATATAAAGATGTATTCTAAAGATAGTTTTCATACTAAAGGATATATTTTCAAGCATACCGACCATTATAAGCTTATTATTGGTAGTTCCAATTTGACTCAAACCGCTTTAACTAAAAATAAAGAATGGAACTTGAAAGTATCATCTTTAGAACATGGCTCATTAACAGAGGAAGTTTTAAAAGAGTTCGAATCAATGTGGCAGGAATCAAATGATTTATCAATAGAATGGATAGAAACTTATGAAAAGATTTATTTAGAACAACGAGAGTATACTCGGAAAAGCAAAGTCCCTAGCATTTCTCAATATATTCTCAAGCCAAATAAAATGCAGGTATCTGCAATCCAAGCATTGAATAAGCTTAGAGAAGATGGTACTAATAAGGCTCTATTAATTTCGGCTACTGGTACTGGTAAAACTTATTTATCAGCTTTTGATTTGAGAAATTTCAATCCTAGAAGGGCATTATTTATCATACATAGAGAACAAATTGCTAAGCAAGCACTATGTAGCTTTAGAAATGTTTTCGGTGATACTAAAAGTATGGGGATTCTTTCAGGCAACTCAAAAGCTATAGATAAAGATATAATATTTGCAACGATGCAGACTTTATCCAAGGATGAAACATTACAAAGCTTCCCTAGAAATGAATTTGATTATATTAGTATAGATGAAGTCCATAAAGCAGGCAGTACAAGCTATCAAAAGATTGTAGATTATTTTCAGCCTAAATTTCTATTAGGAATGACTGCTACACCAGAAAGAAATGATGATTTTGATATCTTCAAAATGTTTGATTATAAAGTAGCTTAGATAATAATACTGATTTCAAGTATTTAGTAGATGAGCAAAGAGTTAATCATATTATCGAAAAAATTAATTTTTACGGATACTGCGGAGATAGGGTAAAAGGTCTCATTTTCTGTAGTGATACAAAGGAAGCTAGAGAGCTTTCTTTAAAGTTTAATAATCGTGGTTATGAAACCTTAGCATTAACAGGAGAAAGTAGTCAGGAGCAACGTGATGAAGCTATCTCTCGTTTAGAGCAAGATGAAACCATTAACCGGTTAGATTATATTTTCACAGTTGATATTTTTAATGAAGGTGTAGATATACCTAGGGTTAATCAAGTTGTTATGATAAGAGCTACTAAATCAGCTATAATTTTCATACAACAATTAGGTCGTGGTCTTCGAAAATATATCAATAAGATACCATTAGGAAATATGTTATGGAAGGAAATAGAATAATTCCTGGTTGTTCTACTGTAAACTTTGATGAGGTTTCTAAAAAGCATATTTTTGAATCAATTGATAAAGTAAATTTCAATGATGTAAAACTTATCAAGGAAAACTATAATATGCTAAAACAAAAGCTAGGTAATACATTTTTTTACAAGTGCCTGTCACCCTAGCGGGGACTGGCATATCCTGAACCCGCTTCTTTAATTATATTAGGTTTCTTCATATTGCTACCTCCTATAAGATTTACATAGTAAAAGATTTATTATTTACTGAACTCTTCTCCATACTTTGCAATATCTGCAGAGTAATTATCTTTATACTCAGATACGAAATCCATTGCCCTATTAGAGCAGCGGTGCGCAAAGGTGAATTCTTCTGATACTTTCCTATTTTTCATAATTTCGGGACTCCTTGAACAAAGTTTATCCTCATCTGATAATTCGTTTAGGTAGCACCTCATATCATACCAGTAATTCTTATCCTATCCTTCAGCACATTTCCCAAGTCCAAAATAATCTCCCCCATCCAGGTGGTATTTGCCAATATATCCGGTATGGAGACCATTATCACTAAAGCGTTGTCCGATAGTCTTTACATTAGCACCTAATGGCATACTGTTACCCCAGCTTCCGTTAGTATGTGGATATGTTCCAGTAAATAGACCAGATCTAGCGGGTCCACATACTGGCTGCGTTGTATAAGCCTTATTGAATAGCATACTTTCTCCAGCTAAGCGATCTATATTTGGAGTAAGCATGTCCTTATTTCCGTAGCAACCTAACATATCCCTTCTTTGAGTATCCGTCATCATAAGTATTATTTGTT
Organism: Clostridiaceae bacterium; assembly: GCA_036507955.1. Lineage (GTDB taxonomy): Bacteria > Bacillota > Clostridia > Clostridiales > Clostridiaceae > DATCIH01. The sequence continues at coordinate 3,119 of DATCIH010000095.1, forward strand.
TATGAGTTTTCAATCCTAAAACCTCCTAATATTTACTGAAAATTTCATGTTATTATTCAACTTTTCCTAATATAAAACTAATTAAAAGTATGCAAAATACTAACGAGGTAATCTTTACATATAAATAATCTTTTTCATGCTAAAAAACTATTATTGATACTCCTACACGAAAAACTGGTGTTAGAATTAGGACTAGTAATCCAGTCAATATTATTGCATATGATTTAAATAATATTAATCCTTTGAATATTTCTGAAGGATTTGTAGGATAATAATTCCCAGTATAGTTTCTCCCAGTTAATAAGAACATACTAAGACCAACAAGTACAATAACTGCACTAAGTAATACTCCTGCTCTAAGACAGTTACTTATTATTATCTCCATTTCTTCTAGTTTATTAGATTTCTCCATTAAAATTTTATTATAAAATACAATTCACATTAACTCTTGATTATATCTTATTGAGTGATCATCACACTTAAGTTGCCGATGGCTCTTGCAACCACTTTAGTTTCAAGTAGCATATGACCTTTATCGCCATCGATTTCAGTAGAATCTATTTTTACAGTTGATGCTATTTCTTTATATCCTGGAGTGAATTCTGTTTCATCTATATTAAAAGTTACCTTTACCTCACCCTTACTTGCTCCTCTTTGTAATGCCTTATTATAAGCTAAAGTTTCCGCTTGCTTTTTAGACCATTCCACAGCTTCCTCATAACTTAGAAAAGAATTACACTCGTTTAGAGAAGAGCAACTGTATCCTGAAATACCGCTGGTTTCATATATGGGTTTAATCAATACAATTTCTTCAACAGCTATAATGCCTGTAACTGCTCCCACTGCATTGGCTACGGCGGCATTTTCAGGAATAACACATTCAGCATGGAGCTTTGAAGCCACTTCTGGCAGAAAAATGTGAATAGGGGCACCTATTCCAACTAAACTTAATTTAGAAAACAGATTAACATTAATATTGCCCCTTCTGTTTTCATAAAACCCTTTTAAAATAAGGGATTCATATTCGGGAGTTATATCATTAAAGTGAAAAAGTTCATCTTCATTTTCTAATAAAACACCAACAATATTCAAATATAGCTTTTCTTTCACTTTTTTATAAATCAAATTCTTTATTTCTTCTAAAGTTTTTCCTAACCGCTTAGCTAAAATGCTTGCACCTAAGTAAGATGCTTCTACATCAAATCTTTCGAAATCTCCAGTTAAGTGCATAATGTCTGTTGGAGTCAAAGCACTTCTCATTACTACACCGTACTTTTCTAGATTATCAATATTTAAATTATATTTAGAAATACCTGCTATAGTAGCTAGTTTTTCAACGCTTAAAGGTCCATCTTTGAGAGCATTTATTATAGGAATTTCCCATTTGTTATATATAGAAAGGTCTTTTACATCCTTTAAAAGATAGAAAAATTCACATAATGACAAAGTATTTATTTTATGCTCATTGTATATCTCTTGCATTTCATCCATCACTTTAGGAAATTTACTTGCAAGGCAGCATAAAGGCAATGTTCTGCGGACAGATATAAATAGTTCCTCTTTATTATTAAAAGTTATATGGCTATCACCGCCTAAACCTATAGGCTTCATTTCTATAGATTTGGTTCCAGTTTGCCACTTACCAATTTTGATTCCTTTGCTTGCAAATTTCACTATACCTTCATTAATTACAGATAAATCACTAGTAGTACCACCCATATCTACTACAACGCAATTTTTATTACCACTTAATTTAATTGCTCCCACTACACTTGCCGCAGGACCTGATAATATAGTTTCTACAGGCATAGTCCTTGCATATTTTTCAGACATTAGAGTTCCATCTCCTCTTACTATTAAAAGAGGTGCCGTAATATTTCTAATCTTTAAATTATATTTAACAGAATCTAAGAAATCATTTATTATAGGAATCATTTGAGCATTTATTAAAGCGCTAGTTGCTCTTTTCATAAAATTTAATTCTCTAGAAATAGCATTAGCATTTATGGTGTATAGACCCGTAGAGGTTTCAATAAGCTTTTTTGCTTCTATTTCGAATTCAGGATTATATACCCCGCCAAGCTCCACTACAGCAAAGCCATTAGTAGAATCTTTATATTTCATAACTTTACTTTTTAGTTCCTCAAGGTCCACAAAAGTTTTTACACTGCCATCACTTCTATGTTCTCCTTCAACAAAAATCATTTCTTCTGCACTTGGAAGTCCATATTTATACCCTAGTTCAGAAATTATTTTTTCATTACAACCTATTAAAACAAGGGTAGCTTTACTCCCTTTGTCCTCTATACAACTATTAGTTGTAAGTGTAGTAGACAGAGAAATTAATTTAATATTCATTAATATATCCTCTGAAAAATTATCCAAAACTTCATTAATACTTTTACCTAAGTTCTCCCTATTGGTAATTGTTTTTATGGAACTAACTACCTTATTATTATCTAAATCGTAAATTACAGCATCTGTGTAAGTTCCTCCAGCATCTATTCCAAGTCCGTATTTCAAAAAACCACTTCCTTAGTAAAAATTATAATTTATCCTATACCATAAGTTTATAATATTTTGTCTAAAAAGCAATAGCTATTCGTGAACTCCTGAGTATTCAAAAACCATAAGTATTGCAGAAGTCACCTTTGTTATACCTCCTATTGCAACCACATATAGCTTATTATCTTGGCTAAAGAGTTTTCGTACAGCCCTGTGGGAGGTACTTCCAGTATATGATTTATAAGTCTTCTCAAATGGAAAAAACCTCTCTGCAGTAAATAGCACTGCCTGAGAGGTTTAGTTAATTTTATTTTACCATCTTCGTAAGTTTTTTCAATAGCATCGTAGTTTCACAAGTAATGCAGTAATTACCCGATTTAATATTTAATGCAAGCTTTCCTTCTCCACCATAGATTATACTTACACCCTCAGTCTCTCCTATTTTCTTATTACCTTCCACTATATTATTCGAATATTTCTCAGGTAAATATAAAGTAGCATAACAATTAACAGGAATTGATAAATTTAATATAAGCCTGTTTTCCTCAACCTTCCAACTGCAATTTATTTCACCATACATTGATATATGACTGGATTTCACAAAATTTAGCCCTTCTACTGTATTGGGTTTTAAAATTATATGCTTAAATCCTGGAACATTCGCATCAGGATTTATACCTGCTAGTCCCTTGTAGAACCAAGCACTTATGTCACTATACATATGATGATTTTGAGATGATTCTCCATTCCAATTTTCCCAAAGGGTTGTGGCTCCCTGCTCTATCCAATAACCCCACCCAGGGAATGTCCTTTTAGTTGCAATCTCATAAGCTAAATCTCCTCTACCAAGTTCAGTTAATGCATTCATTATATATTTTGTTCCAAGAATTCCACAATCTATATGTCCATCTTGTAATTCAATCTGACCAATCAGTCTTTCGAGCACTACCTTCTTCTCATCTTCATTAATAAGCCCTTGATATAAGGCACATGCCAAAGAAGTCTGGCAATTTCCTGTTATAAGTCCTGTTTTTATATCAAAGAATTTTTCTCTAAAAGCATGTCTAATATTTTCTGAAAGTAATTTATATTCTTTAGCATCTGACTCTTTTGCTAATAGCTTTGCAACTTTAGATAATATATCAGAATCCACATAATAATATGCAGTATCTGTTACAGCAGAAGGACATTTGTACTCATCTGCTCCACCAATTGGAGGACACCAATCACCAAGCCCAAAATCCACTATATCCTCGTCTGCCATAGAAGTCATAAACTCTAAGTATTTTTTCATACTATCGTACATTTCTCTAAGTATATTAGTATCGCCACCATAAACATACATGTACCAAGGAATTAATATTGCTGCACTATCCCAAGCTGGACCATTTCCCCAATTAAACCCCCAGCCTCCTGTTGGTACAACTCCTGGGAGTTGCCCACTTTCTCTCTGACAATCCCTAAAGTCCATCATCCATTTTGTATAAGACGTCATGGGATCAAAATTAAGTAATACCTGTTCTGCTGATAGAGAAGCATCTCCTGTCCATCCATTCTTTTCTCTATGAGGACAGTCAGTAGGAATACCGTGATAATTTGTAAGTGTTGACCACCTGGCACATCTTTGGATAGAATTTATCAATTCATTTGAGCATTCAAAATTACCCATTGATTCAAATGCAGTATGAACAACTCTCCCACATAAATTATTTAAAGTTAACTCTCCATTAAACCCACTAACTTCTACATATCTAAAGCCATGATAGGTAAATCTTGGTTCCCAGGTTTCATTCTCCTCACCCTTTAAAATATATTTGTCTGTCTGAAACTCTCCGCTAAACACAAGTGAATCTATATTTGATCTATCTATTGAGCCATCTTCATATATTTTCTCAGAATACCTAAGTATAACTTCCATAGCAGAGGGTCCACTTAACTGAATTTGTGCCCATCCTGATATATTCTGTCCTAAATCATAAACCCATACATTTGGTTTTACTTCTTTCATGCCTATAGGTTTTATTGTTCCATTAATTTTAATAGCTGTCATTTGTGAAGATTTAAGTTTACCTCCTGGTGTCCTGCATATTATTGCATTAGTCCAATTACTATCATCATATTTAATAGTATCCCATGAAGTCTTTTCAAGGCGAGCATCATAAAATTCGCCATTTCTTAATCCGTCAAATATTATTGGTCCAGAACTAGTCTTCCAACTACTATCAGTATTAATAACAATCTCTTCTCCATCTTCAAAAGTAATATATGTCTGCATTATTACTTTTGGGTGACTCCTCCAAGTTGCCTGTTTATAGTCCCATGCATCTTTCGTAAAAGAGTTATACCAACCATTGCCCAGAATTATTCCTATAACATTTTCCCCATTAACAAATTCGTCTGTAATGTTAAATACATTGTACAGTACTGTTTTATCATACCTGGTGAATCCCGGTGTTAGCACTTCATCACCTATCTTTGATCCGTTTATGTAAAGTTCATAGTAACCGAGTCCACTTATATAAGCTCTTGCTGACTGAATTTTTTTATTAATATTTAATGTCTTTCTAAATAAAGGAGCAGGCACATTACTAGAAATATCTATCCCTTTATTTGGACGACTAATCCACTTTGCCTTCCAATCTGTATCGCCAATTAGGCCCATTTCAAAATTAGATAAATCACTCCATTCTGACTCTAACCCTTTTTCATCCCATACTTTTACTTTATAATAGTAGCATTTTCTTGATTTTAGAAGCTTTCCACCATAGGAAATATCAATGGAATTATCAGATGACACTTTTCCAGAGTCCCATAAATCAGCTTTTTCAATATTTAATAACTCAATTTTAGAGGCAACCACAATTCTAGAAGCTGATTGAAGTTTTGCTCTCTCATCTGAGAGTAATCTCCAACTAAAAATTGGGGAAGGTGTTTCCACACCTAATGGATTTATAAGATAATTACATTTCAAATCAATAATCTTTAAGCTTGAATATAGAACTGGACTAGTTTTTTTAGTAATATTCACAGCCTTTTCACAATATTCTTTTAAAAGCCTAAGATATATTTTGTAGTTTTCAAATGATACCCCTGGAGGAGTCTGATGATCACACGATGGTATAAATCCTCCCGTTTTCATAACTGGAAGTAACCTCTCGAATTCTTTTCTAATATAATCTTCTCCTTGACTCATAACCATTTTATCAAAAGCACCTATCATCTTAAAATTAGGATGCTTTTCCCTAATTCTTGCTACATCTACCCCAGACTGACGTTCTAGTGGAAGAACTCCCTCAATACCAGCTTCCACAAGCCAAGGTATCATTCCTTCTACTTGTCCATCTGTATCTACAAATGGGATTATATTATAATTTCTAAGTACTGATATTACCTTATTATAATAAGGTTTAAGAAATTCACTAAACAATTCATATGATAGCATTGGTCCATGATTATAGGACATATCCTCTGCAAAGGTCATAAAGTCAGGTTGAAGTATCTTGCAGAATTCTTCGATAATATATATACTATATTCTGCCATATCATTGTTAATTTTGTGCATTAATTCAGGTTCATCATAAAATGAATAGAAGTGATTTTCAATACCAAAAAGTACTCTTGGATGCCAAAAAAAGCCCTCGAGAGTAATCCAGACAACCACCTCTCCTCTTTCCTGAAGTGGCTTTAAACGAAGAAGCTTGTCTTTTATTTTCTCAATTGCATCCCTTGGGTAAAGATATTTTTTAATTTTTTCATAAGAAGCTAAATCAGTTACTGCTCCCTGCCCTTCCTGTAAATTAGGATAATCACTTGTTCTAGGACTGATCCAAAATTGCCTTACCATATCAAGTCCAAGATATTCTCTAGTTTCGTCATCTCCAATGTCCTTGGTCAAACCTTCTAAATACCACCTATCTAAGGTCTTGTCCCACCAACTTGCCCATTCTATCATGGGCAATCTATCGTCTGGGTTTCTAAAATTTAATACACTCATAAATCTTTCTCTATTTGTCATTGTACTACCCCCTAATCAGATATTTAAATTTTTATCG
>DATCIH010000096.1:0-9817 GCA_036507955.1 Clostridiaceae bacterium
TAAAGCCACACCAAATAGTATTATCATAATGAATGAAATCTTTACTTCCACAACATTGAAAGATGCTATTTATCTGGGCAAAAAAATAATGGTAAAATTGGATTTGTTATGTGTTTGCGTAACATTCGTAGATGAATTATCTTCTCTAACCGGGAAAACCGTAAGCCTGGTCAGCACTATCGTTCCCGATAACCCTCAATTACGAACATATAAAATTGTAAGAAGACCTACTGATGGACACTCATACGCAATAACAATTGCCGAGAAGTACAAGCTTACATATGATTGCATAAAGGAGAGAATAAAATTATGAAAGCTTTTCTTATGTATAAAGATCATGATTTTGACTTGCAGCTTAAATTACCGTGGAATGAGCAAACATTAATACAGGATTTAGAATTAAATACGCTGATAAATGCCATGGCGCTTAGTGATGAATTTTTATTTGACGTATCAAAGAAAGCTATTTTGTCCAGTTTAAAAGATCTTGACACAATATTATACCGCCAAGATATTCTAAAGGATTGCCTAAAGAATCCTTCCATTATAAGGGATATATTCGATATTGCATTAAAATCTATAAAAAGCGAAAGAGATCACTATTGGGGCTTGTTCAAAGATTATCCCTCTACAATATTGAATCACTCGCTAGAAGTGTTGCCAATGTTTGTTGGTATGCTTAAAAAGCTAAAAGATATTGCTGATGATAATGAAGATAAATTTGAGTCAGAAGGCTTTATAGCATTTTTTTCAATGATCAGGAAAGAACTTAATGATGAATACTTTGCAAGTGTTGAGGAACATCTACAAGAACTGAAATCACATAATGAAGTTTTGATTAGTGCTAACTTAGGAAGTGGGAATAAAGGTGCCAATTATATACTTCGCAAGCCACCAGAAGATAGGCGAAATTGGATTAAGAAAGTTTTTGACACAAAGCCACCCTGTTACACCTTTTATATTGCTGATCGTGATGATAATGGAGCTAGAGATCTGTCAGAGTTAAAAGACATGGGGATCAACCATATTGCGAGTGCACTCGCTCAATCTGCAGATCATATTCTCAGTTTTTTTAACACTCTACGGAATGAATTGGCATTTTATATTGGTAATTTGAATTTACATACACAACTTTCTAAAAATGGTGAGCCTATATCTTTTCCCACTCCCTTGCCACTAGGTGAGCTCAAGTCATCTTTTAATGGATTGTACGATATCTGTCTTGCTTTAACCTTGGGAAAAAGGATTGTAGGCTCCAATGTGAATGCTGATAAAAAAGAACTTATTATAATCACAGGTGCTAACCAAGGCGGAAAATCCACTTTTCTGCGAAGTATAGGTTTATCCCAATTAATGATGCAATGTGGAATGTTTGTGCCAGCTGAGTCTTACTGTTCCAATGTATGTAATGGACTTTTCACCCATTACAAACGGGAAGAAGACAATACCATGAATAGCGGTAAACTCGATGAAGAACTTAGCAGAATGAGCTACATCGTAGACAATATTACTCCAAATTGTATGCTACTATTTAACGAATCATTTGCCTCAACAAACGAAAGGGAAGGCTCTGGTATTGCAAATCAAATAACTTGCGCATTACTAGAAAAACATATCAAGGTTTTCTGCGTCACTCATTTATATGAATTAGCACATGGCTTTTATAATAAAAACATGGAAAATGCTATATTTTTACGGGCTGAAAGACAAACTGATGGGGAACGAACATTTAAAATAATTGAAGGTGAGCCATTGGAAACTAGCTATGGACAAGATCTGTATGACAAGGTATTTGTAAATGATAATTAATTTCAGATAAAACCTTTGATATTTAAATGAACTGGTATAATACACCAGTTCATTTAAATATATATTGATAAATCAAATTATTCCTTGCCATATTTTATAACATTAACATCCTCAGTTATAACCAATCCTTCGTTTACCATTTCTTTTACTATTGAGATTGCTTTCTCAATCTTTTCATCCACATCAATCACCTCAATTATGATAGGAAGACTTGAACTTAAATCAAGTATTTTCATGTCGTGTATTGTTTTAGATTTACCATAACTCTCGAGTCCTCTTGTAACTGTTACTCCTGCCATACCAATCTTCTTTAACTCTATAACTAATGCATGATATAAATTATGTCCCTTATATCTTGAATCTTCACTAAGAAAGATTTTTAAAATTTTACATTTATCACTGGTTTTCATTTTTATCCTCCTATTTTTTTATAAGCTACCTATTTTACTTCCCAAAGCAAATCCTACTGTCCCTAGTATTAATGAACATAAAATATATATAAAGGCATTCAATTTTTCTCTTTCTTGAAACAGATTAAATCCCTCATACATAAAGGTAGAAAAGGTTGTATATGCACCTAAAAAGCCATCTCCTATTAACAACATCATATCACTACTCAGTCCAATTGTACTAGCAATACCTAACAATATTGCACCAGTAACATTGATTATAAAAGTTCCTATTGGAAAAGTGGTATTTGATCTTTCACTTATAAATTTGCCAAGGATATATCGGAACAAACTTCCAGATGCTCCGCCAACTGCAACTAACACAAATGTCATTTAATTACCCCCTATGCATCTTCTGATTTCACATCGTCGTCAGAATTATTTTGTTTATCTATAAATTTTGTAATTACCTCTCTTGCAATTATCACTCCAAAATATGCTGCTGCAAGCCCTAGCATTGCTGAAAACCCTATATAAGATATAGCAGAATAGTAGTCGCCCTGCTTCATAATATTTACTGTTTCTTTACATAAGGTAGAAAAAGTTGTGTATGCTCCCAAAAATCCAGTTGCAATCCCCAATCTTATATCGGTATCAAACTCAAGAACTTCAAAGGCAATGGTTAGTATAAGTGCTAATATAAAACTACCTGAAACATTAATTAATAATGTACTTATGGGTATAACTTCTTTATAATGATAAATTGGTATATGCTCTATAACGTATCTTAATATAGCGCCTAACATACCACCCATAGCTATAAATATATATTTTTTCATATATTCTATCGCTTCCTCTAAATTATATTTACTATTTTAATGATATAATAACTCATTTAATAAAAAATAAAAGACTCCTACAAAAACTTAATGAAAAGTATTTGTAGGAGTCATTAGCTACTTAGCAATTAAAGGCGAACTCCATCGCTTAAAAATATAATTATATTTTATCATATTTAATTATAGATATCAATATTAGTTTTTCTTAAAAATTGCTATAATGCAATAGTAATTGAATTCGTATAAATTTTATAGTATAATATTTACATAATATTTTTATCGGTTGGACAAACTAAAGTTTAGTTTGATTCCGAGACTTTTGTTTCTAGGGTGGGGAACGCTTAATAGGGTTCTCTTCCCTTTTTATTTTTTGATTACCACTTGCCGCTGGGATGGGCAGTTATCATTTCAGACATTCAAAGAGAAGGAAAATGGAAACTATTTAGTGAAGGTTGATTAAGTCAATAGCGACAAATATAGAATTTAAGGAGACTAAAAGTGAGAAAAAAGGCAATAAAAGTACTGAATTTTTTGCAAGAATTTTCAATCCCTCTAATTATAGGAGTAATTATAGCTTTAATCTGGGTTAATTTATCACCGGAAAGTTACCATTATTTCGTTCACAATAAAATCTTGGGCAATTTAACACTACACTTTTTCGCAAATGATATCTTTATGGTATTCTTTTTTGCAATAGCTACGGTGGAGATTACCCAAAGTTTACTGCCAGGTGGGGATTTAAACCCAATTAAAAGGGCAATAAACCCAATAATGGCTACACTAGGGGGAGTCCTAGGCCCAGTAGCAGTGTATCTAGTACTTAATCATTTATTTGGCAGCTCTAAATTCATTCGAGGATGGGGTATTCCTACGGCGACAGATATCGCTTTAGCGTGGCTAGTCGCTAGACGAGTTTTTGGAAATTATCATTCTGCTGTTTCCTTTTTACTATTATTAGCTATTTTGGACGATGGTATCGGCCTTTTAATAATTGCAATATTTTATCCAGACCCAGTAAACCCTGTAGTTCCAATATGGTTATTGCTTACTCTAGCTGGAATGTTAGTCGCCTTCCTCTTTAAAAAATACAAGGTAAAAAGCTATTGGCCATATATTATCTTTGGTGGAATATTGAGTTGGATAGGTCTTTATTTAACACATATTCATGCAGCCTTAGCCTTAGTCTTTATTATCCCATTTCTACCGCATCCTACCAAGGAAAGGTCACATTTATATGAGGATGATGGTAATGCTCACTCTACCTTAAGAGCATTTGAAAAGGATTGGAAGGTATTTGTAGATTTTGGGCTCTTAATGTTTGGGTTAACTAATGCTGGTGTTGAGTTCTCAGAGATTAGTACAGTTACATGGTTAATTTTATTAGCCTTAGTAATTGGAAAAACATCTGGTATATTTATTATGGGTTGGCTTGCCACTTTGCTTGGATTCCCTTTACCTGAAGGGATGAAATATAAAGAACTTTTTGTTGTTGGATTAGTGGCATCTATGGGTCTTACTGTCGCACTTTTTGTTGCGGGAGTGGCATTTACCGATTTAGGTATTCAAGGAGGAGCTAAAATGGGGGCACTATTTAGTGCAGGATCAGTTATAATCTCTCTTATAGCTGGTAATCTATTGGGAATCAAAAGAGAAACTGTTAAACAAAAAATTAAGAAAAAGTGAGACGTTCGCAGGTAAAAGCATGAATGGTTTTAAGTCTAGAATAATTTGAAACGCAGCTTTCTTTGCTCTGTATACAATCTATGTATAACCATTTATAAATTAGGTGCATTTGAACTAGATTATACTAATGTAATATAATCTAGTTCACTTAATTATAATAAAACTCGATTATTTATAAACTACTATATATAATAACTTGAAGGCTTATTTCAGATGTGCAAAACTTACTCAATATAATTTATTTCAAAGAAGGGAAGATAACTATGACAAACACAGACCTTAACAAAACTGAAATTATGACAGTCAATGAAGTAGCTGCATATTTAAAGATTAGTGAAGTAACTACTTATAAACTAGTACAAGAAGGTAAAATCCCTGCTTTTAAAATTGGACGACATTGGAGAGTAAAGAGGATTGACCTTGGAGAATTCATAGAAAAGTTGAAGCGTGGGGAGATATTATAATTGATTTTCCCAATAGTAAATGACAAATATGAAATAAGATGAATGAATATAAATGTATCTTTCTCATTATTAAAATTATGAACACTATATTTATTCAAGTTTTTTCACGTTCAGTCAAATATAAAATATAGTATGTAATTTAAAATGCATTTTAATTAGTACTCTATCACTAGACTCATTTTTACTCTTTTGCAACATTAATCAGATTTTCAATTTGTACTTTTATGACAAGTAAAGTTGATATATCAGGGTATTGCATTACAATGATAATTATTAATATACTGCTTAGAGTGATTTATTTATGACATAGTTTTATTAAAAAGATTAAAACATAAATATCAATTATTTTCCGTGTACGCTTCTTTTGTAAGTGGGCTTGATTTTTATGTTGCTTTATATTAAAAATATCAAATAAATATTCGTAAAGATGCTTTTGTAAAGAGTTCTTTAACAGATGGGAGATTAACATGGTAACAAAAACAAAATATAAAGTAAAAGTTATTCCACTAGGAGGTCTGGGGGAAATTGGTAAGAATCTTACAGTTATAGAATGCGGTGAAGAAATAGTTATAATCGATTGTGGTTTAGCTTTTCCAGGTCAAGAACTGTTTGGCGTAGATTTAGTAATACCTGATATAACTTATTTATTGAATAATCGCAACAAAATTAAAGGTATATTTTTAACTCATGGCCATGAAGATCATATCGGGGGACTGCCCTATTTTCTGAAAAGAATTAATGTTCCGGTTTATGGTACAAGGTTGACTTTAAGCTTAGTAAAAAGCAAGCTTGAGGAACATAATATACTTTCAGATTGTACGCTTAATGAAATCAAACTAGGAGAAGAAATCAAAACTGAAAACTTCAAAGTTGAATTTATAAGAACCTGTCACAGTATAGCTGATGCATGTGCTATTGCTATACATACCCCAGAAGCTATAATAATTCATACAGGAGATTTCAAAATAGATTACTCTCCTATAGATGGAGAAATAATAGATCTTGCTCGTTTTGCAAAGTTAGGAAGTCAGAGAGTGCTGCTACTAATGGCAGACAGTACTAATGCTGAAAGACCTGGATATACTGTGTCAGAGCAGATTATAGGTGAAAATTTGACAAGGATTTTTGGGAGAGCAAAGGGTAGAATAATTGTGGCCTCCTTCGCATCCAATATTAATAGAATTCAAATGATTATTAATTCATCTTTATTTTATGGAAGAAAAGTTGCCTTTAGTGGAAGAAGTATGGAGAAAATTTCTGCTATTGCTATAGATTTAGGCTATATGCACATAGATAAAGATCAACTTATAAGTGTAGACGATATTCACAAATATCCTGCTGAGAAAATAACTATTATAACAACAGGAAGTCAAGGAGAACCAATGGCTGCTCTTTCAAGAATTGCTTCTTCAAGTCATAAGAAAATTGCTATTGAAAATGAAGATTTAGTAATTATCTCTGCCTCACCTATTCCTGGAAATGAAAAACTAATATCTAAACTCATAGATGCACTTTTCATGAAGGGAGCAGAAGTGATTTATAACGCTATAGAAGAAGTCCATGTTTCTGGTCATGCTTGTCAAGAAGAGCTTAAATTAATTCATAACTTAGTAAACCCTAAGTTCTTCATGCCTGTTCACGGGGAATATAGACATCTGCGACGACATGCACAATTAGCCGAAGAATTAGGCATGGATGCTAAAAATATATTTATTCTAGAAATTGGTCAAGTACTAGAACTTAATAGACATGGTGGTAGAATATCTGGATTAGTGCCATCTGGTGCCATTATGATAGATGGACTTGGTATAGGAGATGTAGGTAATGTTGTACTTCGAGACAGAAAAGATCTATCGCAAGATGGAATAATAACAGTAGTAGTGACGTTAAGTAAAGAATCAGTTAGTGTACTTTCAGGACCTGATATTATTTCAAGAGGATTTGTTTATGAAAAAGAATCTAAGGAGCTATTGAACGATGCTAGACAAATAGTAAAATTAGAGCTAGACAAATCCATGGATAAAAAAAATACAGACTCCTTTATAATAAAAGCTAACATAAAACAGGCATTGGGAGAGTTCCTGTATAACAAAACAAGAAGAAGGCCTATGATTATACCAATAATTATGGAAATTTAGTCAATTTGAAATACTTTTCTACTTCAAGTATGTTATTCAGATCTAAATAGCAGTTGCAATTACTTCGATAGTTTCTTCCGGCAATTTTTCAATATTTTCTTCATAACTTAAAGGCAGATTTGTAAATTTTTTAGTAAGTTGATTTATAAGCAGTTCTACCTTACCTTCTGTTTTAGCTCCAGCTCATCAAAGCCATAGCAGAAGGTGCTTTTTCCTTTTCTATACTTAATGATATTTGAGAATTGAGCATTGGCACTATTATTCCTAATCCAACGCCGAAACAAACAATCCAATGATAATGGTAAATATATTAAATGCAAAACCTATAGTTAAAAACCCTAATGTCAACATCAAGCACGCAAAATATTTAGTGTATTTTCTAAATTTGTTCATAATAATATTTAGCCTCATACCTGCTAAAAACGCGAATATACTTTGTACAGACATTAAAACTCCTATAAAGGAAGTTGGCGCCAATTTTTTTTGTAATAATTATAGAAAAGTTAGACGGTAGTGTATAAAATATTATCATTAAAATGAACATAGCAGTTATATATGGTAATATTTTTCGAATACTTTCTTTATCCAGTCTTTCCTTTGACTTTGATAAATTTATACTTGGCAAAAATGCGACAACTAAAACCATTTCGAATAATCCTAAAAGATATACAGCAAAACTATATCTCTAGTTTAATGAAACTAGAGATCCTGAAATAGATAATGCAATAATTCCACCTAAATTATTCATTGCAGAAGAATATCCCATTAATTTTGACTGTTCCTTTTTATCAAATAAATAAGAAATTAATCCTGTTGATAAAGGCATTATTAATCCAATAATAGCAATTGACTTTGTTGATTTTTTCTTGAAATATTGCTAAATAATAATGATGTTAAAATAATGAATAAGGAGGGTAACGTTATAATTAATTTAATTAATAAAGAGTTTACATCTTGAAAGTAGCCTGATATTGCTCCTAGTGCAGGAGCTGCTGCTGCACCAGACATTACAGTTATTAATGATAATGACAGTATAGTTGCTTTAAGCTTTCTCATTTTTCTCTCCTTTTGTTATAAGCAATGCATTTTTAGACATCAATATAAGTTTTTCAAGAATAAAATCCATCTCACCATCATCCATATCTTTCGATAAAGTATCAGTTCAATAGTGAAGCTTTTCAAGTATTATAGGCTGTATTGACTTACCTTTTTCAGTCAGGCTGGCATTATACGATCTCTTATCAACTAAACTTGTTTCTCTAATTATAAACCTTTTTTTCTCTAAACTTTTCATTGCTCTTGTTGTAAGTGTGTCATCTAATAATTAACATATTAGATAAATATTTTTGATTAACACCTTCATTACATACAAGATTTACTAAATAAATATATTCTGATGAGTTCAAATCATATGAGTTTAGCTCATTATCTAGATAAATTTGAAATTGTCTATGAAGTATTGAAATCCATTTTCCAAAGCTCCTAATTTCGGGACTTTCCATCATCATTTTCCCCCTCCTATAAAATGATTGATATACTTGACATGTCAATCATTTTGTATGTAATTAGTTGATATGTCAAGTAGTAATATAACCAATATAGGGGTACTTCCATCATTATGGGGTAATGACAGGTTAGCTACCGTTTACTGCAAAGTAAATGTAATCTAGTAGGTATTTTAATTTAAATCTACTTATTTCAAAGAATCATACACGGTGTTAATGCTAAATTGTTTTTTATAATCTTCCTTTATTGATTGTCAATTTTTATATTATGTATACAATTGTGAGCTTTATGCTACCCTTTATATTTTTAATTTCGGTTACTTATATAGTGATTAACAAGGCTCTTAAATTGTCACCATTACAGCTAAAGAGAGGTGGAAAAAATAAAAAAAAGTAAATTTTTTTGAAAGAAAGATTACCTTGAATCGATTTAATAGGCAAAGGTTACACCTAAGATCATGAGAACTGCTCTTGTTAAACTTATGCATAACTCTCTTATTTTAAACTTTGTATTGAATATGAATATACCTTTAATGCACTTCAGATTGGAGAGATAAATAGCGGTGAAAGAAGTTCGCTATCAAGCTTTACTACAAAATTTAATAATATAGATGAAGATCTTATTATTTATGGAGTGGAAAAAGATTCAAAACTAATTAATTTAGTAGATAAAAATAATGTAAACCTGTTAATAAATTAAATGGTTATCCAGAAAATAGCTATCTTCAAATAGACTCTACTGATAAATTAAATATTCCTGAGAGGTTACAGTTCAGATATAGGGTCGATAAATAAGGCCTCTAAATAAAGTATAGTGGCCTTATACTATTATTCCATTTTTAAGGTTATAACATTATCGTCGAAGGCATCCTTCATTCCCTGAAAAACATTTCTATTGTTTTTCGAAAATGTGGAAATGAAGCTTCTGATTTTCAGAAAATATTTTGCTCCAACCTCACTACGAAAAATCCCTATGTTCAATTTTCGTTT
>DATCIH010000097.1:0-24876 GCA_036507955.1 Clostridiaceae bacterium
TATTTAGAATACTATAGATTTGTGTCAGTTATATGTTCAAATTTTAAACAAACTGTTAACAAACCGTTAAATCTAATAAATATCATTAAATAATAGAAATTGACATAAAATTAAGGCTATGCTACATTTGAAAAAGAGTAATACAAATGAGCTTGTCTATGGAGGATATATGAAAGAGTATTTTATGAACTATGCAATCTCTCTTGCAAAAAAAGGCATAGGTTTTGTAAACCCTGGTCCCCTACGTGGAGCTGTTCTAGTTAAGGATAATAAAATAATTGGAGAAGGTAATCTTCCGTCTTACTTAGGTCAACAGCCAGAGCTTTTGGCTATGGATAGTATAAATGAAGTTCTTTCTGATTCAGAGCTTTATACTGTAATAGAGCCTTCAGAGGAAGCTGTGATCGAAATTATTAAAAGAAAAGTGAAAATAGTTTATATTGGAATACCAGACCTTGGCATCTATAAAAAAGAAGCATCAATAAAAGCATTAGAAGCTGCAGGTATAAAAGTTATTACTGGTATCTTAAAGGAAGAATGTACTGAACTTAATGAAATTTATTCACATTATATTACTAAGGGTACCCCCTTTGTTTTTACAAAATGGGCTATGACGCTTGATGGAAAGATAGCTTCAAAAACAGGAGATTCTAAATGGATCAGTGGGGATGAAAGTCTTAAGTTCGTTCATGAGCTAAGACAAAGGGTTGCTGCCATAATGGTGGGAGAAAATACAGTTCGTGTTGATAATCCTATGCTTACTACCCGGCTGGAGGATGTAAAAATATCTAACCCAGTAAGGATAATTCTTTCAAAGTATGGGAGCGTACCTGATACTTCAAAGATTTTAGAGGTTACAGAGGATACTAAAACTATATTTATTGTTTCTGAAAATATTTCAAAGGAAAGAGAAGAATTCTTAATCAAAAAAAATGTAGAACTTATTAAGCTAAAGGAGTTTGAAGGTAGATTATCCTTTCAGGATATTATTAAAGCTTTAGGGGATAGGAACCTTGACTCTTTATATATTGAAGGGGGAAGTGAAGTTCTAGCCTCCGCTTTTGAAAGTAAAGTAGTTAACAAAGTATATGCAGCCATAGCTCCTAAAATAATAGGAGGAAGATCTGCAATAACAGCTGTAGCAGGTGTTGGTATAGAAAGAATGAAGGATGCTATTATTCTTAAAAGGGTAACTCATGAAATAGTAGGAGTGGACGTGATTTTTAAAGGTTATATAGAATAATTACTTAGGAGGGCTACTATGTTTAATAAAATCGAGGATGCTTTAAAGGATATTAAAGCAGGTAAAATGGTTATAGCCGTGGATGATGACAATCTAGAAGGTAATGGCTTTCTTGTTATGTCTTCTAATTTTGCAGAAAAGGAAAAAATAAACTTTATGATGAAATATGGTGGAGGTTTTATAACTTTAGTTTTAGAAGAGGACGCTATGCAAAAATTAGACTTACCTATAAGTGCTGAAAATAAAAGTGGTTATATTGCCTCTTTAGACTTTGTTGAAAATACAACTGGAATAAGTGCTCAGGAAAGGGCTCTGACAATTAAAAAGGTCATAGGGGAAAGCTTTGATAGACATAACTTTATATTCCCAGGACATGTATTTTTATATAAGGGTGCTAAAGGTGGGGTACTTAAAAAAGCCTCCTTTATAGAGCTCGCACTTGATCTTTCAGAGCTCGCAGAGCAAACTCCCTCAGGTATCCTCAGCCAAATATTGACAGAGGATGGCTCAGTGGCTAAATTACCTGACCTGATTAGCTTTGGAGCTGAACATAACCTTAAAATTATCTCCATAGAGGATTTAATTGCTTACAGAAGGGAAAGGGAGTGTTACGTAACGCAGGAAGCAGAAGCTAACCTTCCAACGGAATTTGGACATTTCAAAATGGTTGGCTTTGTTAATAGACTAAATGGTGAACACCACATTGCCCTAGTTAAAGGGGAAATAAGTGAAGAGGATGAGGTGCTAATAAGGGTACACTCCGAATGCCTAACTGGAGATGCCTTTCATTCTCTAAAATGTGACTGCGGACAACAGCTTACTGCAGCTCTTATGGCTATCGAAAAGGAAGGGAAAGGAATACTTCTTTATTTGAGGCAGGAAGGTCGTGGAATAGGTCTTATTAATAAGATTAAAGCTTATAAGCTTCAAGAGGAAGGTATGGATACAGAAGAAGCGAATTTAGCTTTAGGCTTCCCCTCGGATATGCGAGATTATGGGATTGGGGCTCAGATACTCAGTGAATTAAATGTTAAGAAAGTAAGACTTATGACTAATAACCCTAAAAAGATTGTAGGTCTTAGAGGCCATGGCATTGAAATTATAGCTAGAGTTCCGATTATTATGGATACTAACCCTTATAACGAAAGATATTTTTCCACTAAAAAAGAAAAGATGGGTCATCTTTACTAAGAGTTTGCTTAATCAATGATAAAATCCACTGAAAATCGCAGGCTTTTTTACCTGTGATTTTCATACCCCTGTAATAGGACTATTTAAAGGCTCTTCCAAAATCAGAAATAAGATCCTCAGTATCCTCTAAACCTACAGAAATTCTAATAAGCTCATCTGTAATTCCAAGTTTTTCTCTTTCCTCCTTCGCCACAGTAGCATGAGACATCTTAACTGGATAGGATACTATAGTTTCAACCCCTCCTAAACTCACGGCCACAGCAGCTAGCTTTACCTGGCTCATAAATTTTTTTGCCGTTGAAACGTCCTTTGCTTTAAAGGACAATACTGCCCCTCCCTTAGAGGCTTGACCAAAATGAATATCTCTTCCTTCATGCTTTAGAAGGCCTGGGTAATATACCTCTGAAACATAAGGTGACTCCGAAAGCCATCTAGCTACCTTTTCTGCACTAGCGCATTGGTAATCCAACCTCACCTTTAAGGTTTTTATTCCTCTTAATAAAAGCCAACTATCCTGAGGCCCTAGTATTGCTCCAAAGGTATTTTGTACAAAGGCAAGTCTTTTACTTAGATCTTCTCTTGCTGTAACAACTATACCTGCAACTACATCGCTATGGCCACCTAAAAACTTGGTGGCACTATGCCATACAATATCTGGTCCTAAGTCCAAGGGCCTTTGAATATATGGAGACAGAAAGGTATTGTCCACCACCACAAGAATATTTTTTTCCTTTGCTATCTTTATTGCTCCCTTTAAATCTGTTATCTTAAGAAGTGGATTTGATGGGGTTTCTAAAAATATAGCCTTAGTATCAGCTTCAATACTGTTTACTACATTTTTAAGATCTGTAGTGTTTACGAAGGATACCTTTAGCCCAAAATTTATAAAAAGTTTAGAGGTAACTCTATAGGTTCCTCCGTAGACATCCTCACCCACAATTATATGATCTCCACTTTTAAACATAGCAAGAATCGAGGACACCGCTGCCATCCCAGAGGAAAAGGCAAAGCCCCTATCACCATTTTCTAAAATTGCCATTGTGCTCTCTAAAGCTTTTCTAGTAGGATTTCCAGAACGAGCATACTCAAATTCTGGAGGATTATCAATATCTTCCTGATGAAAAGTAGAGGTCTGATATATAGGTACGCTTAAAGCTCCTGTATTTTTATCTATTTCGTTACCATTATGTATTAATTTTGTTCCGAAATCCATTGTATCGCTCCTTTTATTTTATTCTTTATTTATCATTTTCCTTATAAAGAAAATATAGATAATCAGGCTTCCAATTATCTGTAGCTATAAAATTAGCCTCCTTAAGCTTTTTTATAAGCTCCAAATTCTCACTTAAAATAGGTGTGTATATTTCTTTAACTTCTGATCTATACCTTAACAGATAGTAATTAGTAAAGGTATCAATTGACTGAAAGTCATCCTCAAAGGCCAAAAAGTTTGGTCCTCCCTTATATTTAAATATGCCCCTATGTCCGTTAATCTTTATTAAGGAATTATACCTCAATAGACTATTATATAACTCTTTAGTAAATTCCTCAAAAATAAAGGCTAAGGGTAAGATTCCCTTCCTTTTTATGAGGTAGGGCTCTCTTAATAAGTCTTCATAGCTGATAACCCAGGGCTCAAGCTTATAATCTTCAAGCTTAATATGCTCATCTAAAGCTAAATTAGATTTTATTGTCAATATTTGACTATCTACCACTTTAAAATTTAACTTTTTAAAAATTCCTATGCTCTCTAAACTATTGCTTACAGTAGCAAACCCAAGTCTACTTATTCTACCATCTTGTAAAGCACTTTTACCTATTTGAAATACCTTGTAGACAGTAATTTTACCAATGCCTTGGCCCCTATAGGCTTTATGCACCCTTAAGCCATCAATCCATCCACTTTTATCTGATAAAATTGAAAATCTCATTATTGAGACAACTTTGCCGTTTGCCTCATCAATTCCCCCAAGTACAATACAATCTTCATCAATCCAGCTATGAAATACCCCTGGAAGATAGTCAGTGTCTTCCCATACACCCTTTGATATATCAACTATATCCTTATAATCTTCATGCTTTAGTTCTCTAAATAATATCATTCTGATCACCTCATAGAATATTTATCTATGAATAATAATAACTAAGCCACCTGAATATTTCAATAGGCTCACTCAATAATGAATGCTCTTACTTTTATCAGATGGCTTAATATATGGACAATCATAAAAAAGTGCTAATTAAATATCCTGGAATAATGGAGTAGATAGATATCTTTCTCCCGTATCAGGTAGTAATACAACTATTACTTTTCCTTTATTTTCAGGTCTCTTAGCTAAAACAGTTGCTGCGGCTAAAGCTGCTCCTGAAGAAATTCCCACTAATAAGCCTTCCTTCTTTGAAAGTAACCTAGCTGTATCAAAAGCAACATCATTTTTTATTGGAATTATCTCATCAATTGCGTCTTTATTGTATACATCTGGTACAAAGCCTGCGCCAATACCTTGAATTTTATGAGGTCCTGGCTTGCCTCCTGCCAATACTTGTGAATCAAAGGGTTCAACTGCCACAGCCTTAACGCTGCTTTTCTTTAGCTTTAAAGCTTCAGAAACTCCAGTTATAGTTCCACCGGTACCAACACCAGCTACAAATATATCAACTGCTCCATCTGTGTCTCTCCAGATTTCCTCCGCAGTAGTTTTTCTATGAATTTCTGGGTTTGCTGGATTCTCAAACTGCTGTGGTATATAGGAATTTGGTATTTCAGCTGCTAGTTCAGTAGCTTTTTTTATTGCGCCCTTCATTCCTTCAGGTCCTGGTGTCAATACTAATTCTGCCCCTAAGGCTTTAAGAAGGTTTCTTCTTTCCACACTCATGGTCTCTGGCATAGTAAGTATCAATCTATATCCTCTTGCAGCTGATACAAAAGCTAATGCTATTCCTGTGTTTCCACTGGTTGGCTCTATAATAACAGTATCCTTTTTAATTAGTCCTTTTTCTTCGCCATCTAAAATCATTGCGTATCCTATTCTGTCCTTTACGCTTCCACCTGGATTAAAATACTCCAGCTTTGCTAATATAGTAGCCTGAAGATTGTTAGCCTTATTATAATTTGTAAGCTCTAGTAGCGGTGTATTACCAATTAAGTCGGTTAAACTTTTTGCTATCTTTGACATCTAAATCCCTCCAAATATTATTCCTAGTAATCCGATATGTTTTAATATATCCATATTATCACTTAATCGTGCCTTTGTCTATAGTATATTTTCTTAATAACTATATTATTAGGAAAAATTTTCAATTATTTCTTCCCAACTAAAATAACTGTATTTTCTCCTTGCCACTTTTTTTCTACCGATTTAAACCCTGCGTTATAAAGTAATTGTATTTGGTTTTCTACTGTGCAAGGTGTATCATAGTGATAAAGCCCTTCAGTTATCCCAAGTTCCACAAGAATTCTTTTTTTTTCGCTAAAATAATAATCCTCATATTCTTGGTTTGGTGCCATATAATCCACTTCAATATACAAGGAATCTTGTTTTAAACTTTTAATAATTTTTTTATATAATGTAGCTTTTTCTTCATGTGAATAGTGATGAAGTGTTTCAACAGACAGCACTACATCAAATATATCCTCCCCTATATCATAATGAAAATAACTATCAACAATAAGATTAATTTGGTTTAGTTTATCCCAATGCTTTTCTTTTATCCGCTTCAGCATATCCTTTGCCAAATCAATCCCTGTAACCATAACTGTAGGATTAAGCTTAAATATCTCATCAAATTCCAGCCCCGTTCCACACCCCAAATCAAGGAGTTTTAATCCTTTAGCTTTTGGAATTAATTTTGCAGTTTCAATATAAAAAATATTTGATCCGGCTACATTATTCATCATATGTTCTTCATAACCCTCAACCCTATTATTAAAAAAACTACTCATTTCCTCTAATTTCATTTTTCTCCCTTCTGATATTCATTTTTAGTAAGCTTATAATAAAAATAATCTTTATTTTCTATATCCATAACACCAATTAAATTGAAGCCACACTTTTCAATCACTCTATTTGAAGGTTTATTATACGTTAGAGCTGTTGCATTTAGCTGCAGAAGATTTCTCAATGTAGGTTCTAATTATCAATCGACTTGTTTCAATTTTCATTTTTTTTAACATATTATCCTCCCTTTATTTATAATGAAGCGAACCGTCCCTTTTAAGTAAGTACCCTAATTTTCCATTATGTTTACCCATCCATTTATTTAACAATGCTTTATTTATTATATATTTACTACCTTAAATATTAATTGGCATAAAATCTCCTCCTAACAAAAAAAGGTCGGGATGAAATATAATTTCATCCACAACCTCTTTCACAAATTGTTATGTTTTCTCCTAAAATAAGCCTAGACCTATTTGGGAGCATAAAAAAGCCATACGGTAAGTATGGCATTTAAAACATAACAAATATAAAAATATTTAACTTAAAAGAAGATAACTAAACAGTTGGCTTCTCATAAGAGTAAATTTATAAAAGGTATAACCGCTAAAACTATTCCTTAACATCATAAATCTCAAAGAATGTACTCATAAAAGACCTATCCTTAATATAAATTTATATACAACAAACAAACTTATATTTGAACAAGTAAAAAATACATCTTTAAAATCGGTATTTAATTATATTACCTTACAATGTTTAGGTTTAGCTTTCTCATACAGACTTCCTCCTATAAATATAATAAGTATATTTTACTACATTTGGTTTAATTTATCAATGTTTCTCTATAAATTTTCCCAATTCATCATGCCACGCCTTCGGTTCAAAGGTACCAATTCCAGTTTCCTCTCCAAATAAAAGATCTACCATATATCGTGGTTTTTTACCCCCTATATACATTGCTTTGATACATGAAACACAGTAGACCACTACATTTTCACAAGGCATTTCATCTGAACGTTTTTTCATCATTTCCTTTACCTGGGTAGTAGGCAAAGTACCATAAAAGCTGTCACCACAACAAATTGCTTTTGTACCAGTATTTTTAGGTTCAACAATTTTTATATTCATTCTAGTAAGAAGTTTCCTGATTGCAGTATGTACCCTTTCCTCTGTACGAGTAGGACAGGCATCATGAATGGACATTTCCATACCCTTATAGTTTGGAAATGAGAAGGTTTCACTCACCGCTAATATCTCCCATAGCGATATTGTAGATATCCCATCATAGAGCTGTCTATATCTTCTGTCACAGCCTGCACAGGTGTTGATTACCTCTGTTCCACTTTCCAATTTAGGTTCATGTCTGCAACAGATCAGATGTTTAGGAATATCTCCTATTTCCTTATTTAAAAACTCTAATACTTTCTTTGAGAGTTCCGGCTTATAAAGCAAAAGCGCACAACCTGGTGCATAAACTTGTCTCATTACTATACCTCCTATAATAAAAATGAGCTACTTCTTATACCTTTTTACATAGCCACATCTTTTACACAATTCTTCTACTGCGCATCTTCTTGAAAATCCATCATACAAATTATTGACTCTCTCCGAGGCTAGTATATCCTCTAAAGAAGATTTGAAGATATTTCCTAGGGGTATATTACCTTCGCTATCTAAGCAGCAGGGTACCACAGTCCCATCTACTAATATTCCTATTTGATCCCTTAATCCATAACAAAATGCACTTTCTTCTGTAATAAATCTGTTAATATCTGGCCATTCAAATTTTTCTGCCATACCTAGATACACATTATTCCTAAGCTTTACATTAAAAGATTCTTGAAGTTTTTCACTTAAGCTAAAGTCAAGTCCTAGCTTTGCTTCTAACAGCTTTAAGATATCTTTATTCCCCTGATTACTCCCCTTTAGTTCTATGCTATCCATATTCCATAACCTTAGAGCGCAGATTATATTGCTTTTTCTATTTGCCTCTAATATAAAATCTACTATATTGTCTATATACCCATTTAAATCTTCAGCTTTATCATTTGCTTCAAAGCTACTAAGGGATATATTCACCTGTCTTAATATAGGTGAGGCTATCAACACATCCTTTACCTTATTTATTAAGGTGCCATTAGTGGTTATATTAACCTTTAACCCAATCTCCTGACTTATTTCTAGAAATCTACCTAATTTAGGATTCAGAAAAGGCTCCCCCATTAAATGAAAATATATATGATCTGTATAGGGTTTTACAGCCGTTGCAATATGGATAAAAGCGTCCTCCTCCATATAGTTTAATTCTCTCCCTGTTTTAGGACAAAAGTTACAACTTAAATTACATATATTGGTAATCTCAATATATACTTTTTTAAATCTCATGAAAATAATTTCTCCAATAATATTCCGTTTTGAAGGGATAAAACCCCGTTATTAAAGGCCCGAACATATACTCCTTTGTAAACAATATTAGCTTTAGTAGTAACGTCTGTTAAATATCCCTTTAGGGGGTCATTAATATAGACTTTGCCATCAGGAGTAACTATAATATTTTTATTTTCCGTAGGGCTATCAAGACTTAGTACTGCCCAAGTAGTTGTGCTTGCCGCAATTTTTCCATAAATAATTTTAGATATTCCTGCCTGCGCATTATCCCCCACATAAAGATTATCATTATCATCTGTTGCTACTATAACAGGTTTCTTTATGTTTATGTTAGAGATAACCTTATTAGTGTTCATTACGATTATTTTATTTTTAATTGGGTCTTCATATGTTAAATTAGATTCATGTAGGGATAAGATTATATTTCCAACAGAAATATTTGTTTTAAGCTTTTCTACCTCATTCATAACATTAAACCTATATATATCACTTTTGCTTGAACTTTTTAAAATCTTAACATATATAACATGGGTTTGCGTAGAGAATACAATTTTGTCTATGGTATCTAGCTTGCTTACTAGGTTTATCCTAGTTTTATTATCATGATAATCAATGAGCTGTTTCTTATCCTTACTTTGAATATCATAGGAATAAAAATCTATATACTGCTTGGTGCTCCCAGGTTCTGTTTTCTCTGCAATCATCAATAAATCCGTAGTAGGAAGCCATTTACTATAACAATTAGTCATTCCAGTTTCTGTCTTGATTATAGTTACGATTCCAGTATTAAAATCTACTACTTTTATAAAACCATCCTCCAAATAGGATATATAATTCCCATCATAAGAAATCTTTGTGTCCGTTGCTGATGCAGGTAGCTTTACTTTAGCTTTATTAACATTAGAAGTATTATCATCTACCCTAACCTCTGTTAATTTAAATTGATGATTTAAATATACATTATTGATATAAAGAAGAAAACCTGCTTGTATTAGTAATGCAGTTAGTGTCCATACTATAATTTTTTTCATAAATCTCATATATAACTCCTAAGGTAAAACATATAGTGCTGTGGCTACGCTTCGTTCTCCATCCCATTCACTTGGATTATTTATTACTTTGCCTTTATAATACATAGTGGAAGAATATCCCCCATCCAATATAGTAGCATTGACAACTCCATGTGAAAGGAAAATTTCTTGCAAATCATAATAGGTTGCGCCGGGTTTCAGTAGGTTTCTTCCGTTTGTTACAAGAAATACTACTGTACCATCTTTCTTCTGACCAATAGCAGATCTAGGGTCTGTGCCGCCGCTTAACTTATCCTTTATTTGTGCTACTCCATTTACTATTAACGCTGGTGGCCTGAAGCATATTGCCTCCGCTACATTTAGTTTTATAAGATCACTTATACTATGACTTCCTATAATTAAGGTGCCATCCTTTGTAAAAGCCGTCACAGTTTCTTTTGTTGTAGTCTTCTCATTAGGGACCTTATAGACCACTTCTCCTCCAGATATAACAAAACCTCCAGGTAATGCCCCTGTTCCAGCAAACTTCATTCCATCTGCTGAAGCATCTTGAAAAGAACCTCCGTTGATTGCGGCAATTGCATTTTTTTCCTTTGCCATCTCACTTGTTTTCTGTCCTTCCTTACCAAGATTCTTTGTTAAGGCAACCTTAACCTTTGTTGGGTTTTTTATCTCTAGAAGATAACCGCTACAATAGGATAGTGTAAGATCAAATCTACTAACCTCACTGCTGTTTTTATTTGCAATAGTAACATCACCAACGGCCTGCTGACTACCTGTGGCATTTTGAGAATCCCCAATAATATTGTCGATCTGCTTCTGAGACAAGAAAGTTGTAGCTAAATATTTATGCCTTGTGCCCATTATCATACTTACTGCAACCTTTTTAACATTATTATAAGGACCATAAAAAACTACAAAGGGCATAGTAATTATGATAACAAAGAGAATGTACAAAAGAAAGGAAAGAAATTTTCTATATAAATGTTTTTTTTTCTTCTTCATATGATATACCTCGTTTTATAATATTTTTATTTATTCTATGTTTTTCAGTTATAGAACTACATAACTAATAACACAGTCTATATTATACATATATAAGTTAATATAGACCATCCCCTAAATTATAACATTTTGGTTACAATTTAAGATAGTCTTGTGACTTCTTATAAATCTTATTGGACTAATTTATTTCAGGCTATCATATATTCTCCCCAAATTAATCTCCATACAATCCAGATAATCCTTATTGTCCTCCCTACTTTCCATAGTGTATATAACTTCTGACTTTGCGCCTACTTCCTTTGCTAATGTCTCAGATACCTTGGGGCTTGTCATATTCTCCATAAAAATAGTTTTGATATCATTTTTCTTGCAATAATCTACTAACTCCTTAAGTTTAAGGGCACTAGGCTCTCCTTCAGCAAAAATGCCTTCAACACTTTTCTGTTCCAGTCCAAATTCCCTGCAAAGGTATCCGAAAGCTGCATGCCCCGTTACAAAATCCTTCTCTTTTACACTTTCAAATTTACCCTTGTAGGTATTATAGAGGTTTTCAAGGTCAGAATAAAAAATATTATAGTTCTTTTCATAATAATCCTTGTTTTTAGAATCTGCTTTTTCAATTGC
The DNA here is from genome assembly GCA_036507955.1 of Clostridiaceae bacterium. Lineage (GTDB taxonomy): Bacteria > Bacillota > Clostridia > Clostridiales > Clostridiaceae > DATCIH01. Next base: position 11,424 of record DATCIH010000097.1, read on the forward strand.
TAGCTTAATGTTTTTCCCCTCAAGCTCTGCACCCTTAAGGCTAAGCCAAAGATGAGGGTCATATTGATCTTGAGCTTTTATTGATTCTTCATCTGCGCTTTTAATCATTTCAGCCCCCTTAGAAGCATCTACAGTTATCAGATTCTTATTACCCACTGCATTAATTGCAGGAGTGCTCCAAAGCTCCATTCCAAGTCCGTTATAAATAAACACCTTAGACTTTGATAAGCTTATAAGGTCTTTAGGCTTTGGATCATAATCATGTGGCTCTGTACCATCAGGTATCATGGTGGTTATCTGAACCTTATCTCCTCCTATTGCCTCTGCAAATTCTCGCATGGCATTAAAGGAAACAGTTATTTGAAGCTTTGAAGAATCTACACTATTTTTATTTTCACTACAAGACGTGAGAGCAATCACTGATATGGTGATTATTAATGGCAAAATCATTAATCTCATGCCTCTAGATATTACCAAAGTTTTAATTTTACTATGCACTACTTTCCTCCATAAATCTAGTTGCAAATCATTTGCATCTATTGTATATAATAAACTACTTGCAAATCATTTGCAAATAACTATATAATATATTTGGATATTCCATTTGGAGGTACAATATGATTAATATTAATAATTTGTCCTTTTCCTATACTCGTAAACCCCCTTATACCTTAAGTAATTTAAACTTGAACATAAACAAAGGGGATTATATATCCTTTGTAGGTGAAAATGGCTCTGGGAAAAGTACCTTAGTTAAACTTATTCTGAAGATATTGAGCCCAACTATTGGGGATATAAATTATGAATGTACTAATATAGGCTATGTACCTCAAAGGTTCGAGAATCTTAATACTCAATTTCCTATCACTGTAAAGGAAATAATGAATTGCTATAGAAAGACTTTAAAGATTAAAGATAAGACTTGCATTGAAAAATACTTAGCCTTGGTAAATATGTTAGACAACAAAAATTCCTTGATCGGGAATTTATCTGGAGGCCAATGTCAGAAAATATTCATAGCAAGAGCTCTCATGGGGAAGCCAGAGCTACTGATTTTAGATGAGCCCTCAAACGGTGTAGATCAGAAAAGCCAGGATGAGATTTATGCTTTAATAAAAGATTTAAACAGAAATGAGGCTATCACGGTTATCTCAGTGGAACATAACTTGAAAGCTGCCATATCAAATTCAACCCTAATATATCATTTAAGTAGTGGGAATGGACATTTGTGCAAACCTGAGGATTATATAGAGGAATTCGTAATGTCTAACACTGGAGGAAAAATACATGCTTGACTTGTTTCAATATAGCTTTATGCAAAATGCAATAATAATATCTTTACTAATATCTATACTATGTCCAATAATAGGAATATTTCTAGTACTTAGACGATATTCAATGATTGGAGACACCTTAGCTCATTCTTCCCTTGCGGGTGTAGCTGTGGGGCTTGTGCTAAAGGTTAACCCTATACTTAGTGCTTTTATAATCACTTCTTTTTTTGGAATTTCTATTGAGTTATTAAGATCCTATTTCAAAAAATATGCAGAGCTAATACTCACTATTGTTTTGTCCCTTTCCGTTGGAATTGCTATAACCATTATGAGCTCTCAAAATGTAAATGCAAATGTAGAGTCTTTTCTTTTTGGAAGTATATTGACGGTTACTAGAACAGATTTATATACTGTTTTATTTTTAAGTATTGTTTCTGTAATAACTATTATAATGCTATATAACCAGATGGTTTTTATTGCCTTTGACGAGGAAGGTGCTCAAATAGCAGGGATTAAGGTTAAAATAATTAATTATATTTTTTCAATCCTTGTGTCCGCAACCGTTGCAGTATCAATAAGGATTGTAGGAGTACTTGTCCTAAGCTCTATGATTGCGCTACCAGTAGCTGCTGCTCTTCAACTAGAAAAGGGCTTTAAAGCAACCCTTTTATATTCAATGCTCTTTAGTGTAATAGATATCATTTTAGGAATATATATCTCCTATTATATTAATGCTGCTCCAGGTGGAGTTACCGCCATCATATCAGTTATAACTCTAGTGGTTGTAATTTCTTTTAAAAATATTAGAAGTTATATGTATAAGTAAACATTTTGTTAAATAGCTCTATTTTCTCTCCTCTTATACTTTATTCCAGATAAAATCATGATTGTAGCTAAAATGCATACTGTCCCTAACCATTCCCATATTCCAAAAGGAACATGTAACCATAATACAGATAAAAAAGCTGCAAATATTGAGGTAATAGAACATTGACCAGTAAAGTTCCAAGGGGAATGGACAAAACTAAAAGCTATTCCCCCAGCCAGCTACAAGTGTAGAACCATATCTGGCAAGGAGAGAACGTGGTTTAATGATAAAGAACGTACCCCACATTGCTAATACAATAGCTATCATTTCTTGTGTACTTGGAATTTTTTTACTACGAATAATCAAATAACAAGTAATTATCACTGGTGATAAATATTGAATTATAGTGGCTGTGGCGGCATTCCCGTATTTAATGGCAGAAAAATAGGTATACTGTACACCTAACATACCTATAATGCTAAAAATTATAAGACTCCAGCAGCTATGCTTGGACTTCCATATTTTAAATATATCTTGATTGCCTTTCATAAAAGAATATAATAATAAAATTAGACCTGATACTAATAGACGAATATCAACAAGCCATTCTGGACTAAATCCTTTTTTCTGAAATAAAAATTGAGCTACAGTACCAGATATTCCCCATAACATAGCTCCTATGATCACAAGTATTATTCCTTTTATCCTTGGTTGAAATTTCACTATATTTTCACTCGCTTTCTTGCTGTCTAGTAGATTCATATTTCTAAAACCTAATCTACTAATTACTTAGTCTCTTGGTATTCCTCTATTGTTATTTTTATTTAACTGATATAATACCTCCAAAAACAATCCTGCTATTAAACCCAATAGTGGGATTAGAATTAGTGCTTCAATAAATCCCATGTTAGGTTTTTTAGTTATAGTAGTTTCCCAAATATCATTTGCTGACAAGCTTAAGCCTATTAGAGTACTAAAATTAATAAATGCTGAGGAAACGTACATCCTATTTAGAAGTGATATTATGGACACAATACCTGTAAGGATTATTACTACGAATCCTAGCTTTATGAACCAACCTTGTATTGACAGAAACATACAGAGAACAAAAAATATGATGCTTATGATTATTGTAGGTAATATACATTGTAAAATAATACATATAATCTTTTTAAACATACATGCTCCTCTTAATCTGATATAAATAAAGCTAACTTTCAAATTTAAGGATATTTTTTATTGAACAATATAATAAATAAACGCCAAGAACTGATAGTGAATACTCCCAAGGATACCTATATAAACTAGAAAATTCCAATTTGTATCTAAGTAATGGTTCTAATACAAACTTTAATCCATAAAACATTTGAAACACTATTTTTAATGTTGTTAAAGTGAAATTCCCAACTTTAGAGTATTCCTTATACAATGCTTTCAATGTCATTTTCTTTTTTAAGAAATCCTTAAAACTAATTAAAAAGCTTCCATATAAAAATGGAATTGATAGGAAAGATATTAACGGTATGAAGGCACTAAAACTATTATTTAATATTACATCTAATGTAATTATTATAGTATTAAAAAGCATCCAAATTATTTTTTTACTAGATATGCTATATATTATCATCAATTTTTCTATTCTTTCAATTATATAAATCTTCTCTTCGCCACTGTTTACTTCAAATATCCTACCTGCCAATATAGGAAGCTCCCAGGCTTTTATTTCTTCCTGCTTAATTCCAGATAATTTTATATACTCTTTTAAGTATTCCTTACTAAAGTAATTACGACCAAATTTTATAATAGTTTTTTTAAGTTGAGATAGTTTTTCAGGAGAAACTCCACTTTTTAAAATCATTAAGGATCTTGCAACATCTCCAGCAGGATTTCCCATTGTTCCAGTCATCCAATCTATTATAGTTTCTCCTTCAGAGTTTATAAGAATATTGTCTGGATGAAAATCACCATGGCAAAGTACATCCCCTTCTGGTAGCTTCTCCAAAATACCCAGAATAGAACTCTTGGTTTTATCAGATAAGGCATCTGTTAGTTCAATACTTTGTTTCAAAGAATCTTTCTGGCTTGGAAGTCTTTCAGGGTGACTACTATGAACTTGAAATTGAAGTTGAGCAAGCTTTCTGGCATATAGTTTTGATAACCATGGCTTTGCCATCATTGCATTTATCATAGAAACCCCAAGGAATCTCTCATAAATTATTCCAGTTCTATTTTCAATTGAAACCTTGCCAAAAATTTTAGGGCTTTTAAATATATCCTTTGTGTTATCTTGAATAAGGGATGCGATATTATATTCCTTATCAATAATATGTATAGGCATGGTTTCATAAAAGAACTTTATTACTTCATTTTCGCCCCATTCATAAACCTCAGCTGTTGCACCTGCTCCGATTTTCTTTCCCTTAACCATTTGCATTTCCCCCCTATATATACCAATATATTTATTTTCCACAATTTTATAGAAAAAATAAACTTATATGAATATATTCGACAGAAAATGTAAAAATCATTTTATTTAATTTATTTTTATCTTGTCACCACATCCAAGCTCTTTAAACCGTTCTGCCCATTCAAGCTTTTTTCCTTCTGATGTGGTTTTTAATTCTTCATAAAAAGCATCTTTCCCAATTCTTTTAGATTTGGCAATGCCCATATTATGATAGGGCATAATCTCTAAGCCCATAAGGTTTGGATATTTTTTTAATAAATTTGCTATTGCTTCAATATGATCTTCACTGTCATTTACTCCTGGAATAAGAGGGCATCTGACTATAATTGCTGCATTACTTTTATACAAGTAATCAAGATTCTCTAATATAAGCTCATTTGAAACACCAACAAGCTCTTTATGTTTTTGAGGATCACTGGACTTATAATCAAAAAGGAAAATGTTCACATATGGAAGTATACTCCCGTAGTTCTCTGTAGGTGCATATCCACAGGTTTCTATGCAGGTATTGATCCCCCTTTTTTTACTCTCAATTAATAAAGCTGATGTAAATTGAAACTGTGCCATGGGCTCTCCACCAGTGATTGTAATTCCACCACCGGAATTTTCGTAGTAGGGTCTATCCTTTTCAACTTCGGCTAATATATCCTGCACACTTGATTCATATCCTTTATATTCAAGAGCTCCATAGGAGCAAACATTAACACAAGCGCCGCAGCTGATACAGTTTTCTCTACGGTAGGTATGTGCTTTTTCATCTATACTATGACAATTATGGGTGCAGGCTACTATACAAGCTTTACAACCAACACATTTGTACTCATAAAATACAATTTCTGGTTTAAAAGATTGTGACTCAGGATTATGACACCATTTGCATCTTAATGGGCAACCTTTTAAAAATACAGTAGTTCTTATTCCTGGGCCATCGTAAATTGAGCAACGCTCAATATCAAATATAATTCCTGTATCTTTCATTTAATAACCACCTTAAAAATATAATTTTAATATAAAGTACGGTGTAGAATATCTAGTTGAATGTCCTTTGAAAGTTCTATATAACGTGCACTAAAACCACCAACACGTACAATTAAATTACTGTATTTTTCAGGTGCTATCATTGCACCCTCAAGGTCTCCCTTATTGACAACCGTCATCATTGCTTGGGTACCACCCTTGTCAAAGTAGGTGCTAAGTAGTGCTTCAAGTTTAACTCTTTCTTTGTTAAACATTTGCTTACTAAATTTCATATTATGAGTATATCCAGCATGTTTGTTTGGTGAAATTTTGCATATGGAGTTTAAAAATGCTGTTACACCGTTTTTATCATTCCCTGCTGTTGGAGTGTTTCCATTGGCAAAGGGAGTTCCACTTTTCCTACCGTCTGATGAGGCAGCAGTAATTTTTCCTATTTCTACATTAAAATAATTATTTACATTGACTATAAGAAAGTAGTCCAATCCAACATTTTTAGCTTGATTTTGTGTAAAGGTGCAAAGATGATCACTTACAACTTCAACCATAGCATCTGCTGAATCTATATCATTTCCATACTTAGGGGTTGAAAGTATCATTTTATATTCCTTTTCATACCCTTTATAATTTGTATCAAGTACCTTAACCAGACTTTCAAGAGATATAACCTTTTTATCATATACCAGTTCTTTAATAGTAGTAAAGCTATCAGCAGTATTTACAATACCAAAGGATTCTATTATTCCCCCCTTATATTTTGGACCTCCATCAACAAGAGATTTTCCACTTTCAATACAGTTATCATACAAAATACTTGTGAGAAGAAAGGATGCCATTTCATTTTCTACCTTATATTCAAGGGCATGTCTTTTTGATAATTGCTGTACATAGTATTCAATTTGTATCTTATAAGCATTAAACAATTTTTCAAAGGTGTTAAATTCGCTTAATTCACCTGTCTTAAGACCTAAGTCTTTCCCTGTAAGCGGATCTTTTCCATTGTGAAGAGTAACTTCAAGTGCTTTTACAACATTTAAAGAACAGTTAGGGGAACCCACTGCAATATGATCTATTGTATACTCACCGCAGCCATAGGGTAAATATTGCTGCGCTTCAAGGGTTGTAACGTTAAAAGCTTTTTCAACTGCTGGAATATTTACATCGTCGTTATAAATCATAGGATAAACTCTGCCTTCACCTATGACATTAAGAGCCTTTTTCATAAGGTCAGGATTCATTCCTTTATAGAATCTTAAGGTAAGTTGAGGTTCTGTCTCAATGACAGTACGACTAGCTTCCATAGCAAGTATAGCTATCTTATCAGCATTCTCCTCATTTCTTCTTCCTCTTCCACCAATCACTACTCTTGCATTAAACTCAGCAATTTCATTTGCAGCAATTCTTCTAGCAACAATAAGTCTCCATAAAGATTGTAACAATTCTAATGCTTTCGCTTCAGTTATTAGACCCTTATTTAAATCAGATGCATATAAATCGCCCAGATATATATCCATTCGTCCATAGTTTACATTTTCAGCAGCTAAAGCATACAGCCACATAAGCTGAATACCTTCTCTTAAAGTTTTAGGTCTAGAAATACAAATATTCTCCAAAGCCACTACCGTTTTCCTTAATTCACTTTTCCACTCTTCGTTTTGTGAGGTCTGAAGGAGCTCTCTTCCCTGGGAGGCATACCTTTGGCAAACATCCACAAGTGCTTCTAAAGAAATGAGCATGCCATCATGAAGGCTGCAATTTTTTCCTTTTCCCTCAGCATCTTTTCTATAATCTTTAATTTGTGAAATTAATCCAGGTAAGCCTATCTTCATTAATTTGTCGTAGTTGATATAGGCCCCAGCAACCCGTCCTCCCATGTTGGCAATTCTATTAGAAGTACCATCTAATACTTCTTTCGGTAGGCTTTTAATAAGTTTCCCAAAAGTAGAGGATTCTTCTCCTGAAGTCTCTTGATCTATAAAAACTTCCTCTTTCCAGAAAGTAATCATAGCCCGCACTTTACTCTTATATTCTTCACTAAGCTTAATACCTTCCATCAACTTTTGTATTTTCTTAATTCTACAATAATAGAGCGAGCCTCCAGTAGTATTCTCTAATCCAAATCCCACTAATCCATAGCTTACTCTTCCTGCAAAAACATCACCTTCTTCAATATTGGTAAAATAATCATTAAACATAGTCTTCAAGCACATAGCTTCTCTAATTGCAACATTTTCGTTATTGTATTTTTTATAGGTTTCAGTAAAATTAAGTTCGGCATCAAAATTTGTAATAGCCATTTGTAAACCCTCCATCTGATATTTTTATAATTGAATTCATAATCTAATTGTAATCATCTTTCAGCTATAGTTCCTATCTATTTTTATATAGAACATTGCAGTTCTTTATTTGTTTTGTAGTATAATTATTAGAAGCAAACAATTTATAAATGAATTGAGGTATTTAAAGTGGTGATGGCTCCTTTTTGTTTTACAGAATTAATAAATAAAGAAACGAATAAAAAAGTACCCTATAATTTAAGAATTCAAGAATATCCCCATTATTTTATAACTCATAGGCATAATTTTATTGAATTCAGTTATGTTATAAAGGGCATAGGAAGCGAAGTTGTCAACAATAAAAAACATATCCTAGAGCCTGGTGTCTTTTCATTAATACTTCCATATCAGGTACATACACTTTATTCTGAACCCGATAATCCAATAACTTTTTACGTTGGTGCTATATCTATGGAGTCATTTTTTGCATCTACTGGTATTTGGTCAGGTTTAGATAGTCTGCTATTTAAATCACAGGATGAAATGCCTGTCTATTCGCTGTTTCAGGGAGACATGGACGAAAGGATGAAAACAATATTTTCAATTATGCTGGAGAGTTTTGATAGTAATAATGCTTGGAGCGAATTGATGTTTAGAGCAAAGCTCCTAGAGGCATTAGTTCTATTTGATAGGAACAGAACCGAAGAAGATAATCTTACTGTTAACATAATAAAATCTAGTACTGATATAAAAAGTGATTTTTGGAGCATCGTATATTATGTACAAACAAATTATAATGAGAATATAAATTTAAAAAAATTATCCGCCGAATTTCATTTAAGCACATCTTACATAAGCACATCCTTTAAAAAGCATATAGGGGAAAATTACCTGGACTTTTTAAATGGAATACGAATTCAAAATGCTTGTGCACTTTTGACTTCCACCAACATGACAATTACAGATGTGGGATATGAAGTGGGGTATGAATCCTATGCAGCCTTTTACAGAATGTTCTATAAACGTATGGGTATCAGCGCAAAGGTATATAAAGACAATAATAAATAGTTTAGCTTAGTACCCTAGGAAAGGACGGTTTAAGTGAATTTAGTGAAGCTTAATAGAGAGTTTTATTTAAGAGATACTCTGACGGTATCAAAAGATTTACTGGGAAAAATTTTGGTGTGTAAAAGTGAAGATGGCGTAACAAAGGGTAGGATTGTTGAAGCGGAGGCATATATAGGTCCAGGCGATGCAGCTTCCCACGCCTATAAAAATTTAAATTCTTCAAGAACAGCTATACAATTTGGAGAAGGTGGTTATGCTTATATATATTTAATATATGGAATGTATAATTGCATGAATATTGTTACCAGTACCTATGGTAGGCCTGAATCAGTACTGATAAGAGCACTTGAACCAATTGAGAGCATAGATATTATGGAGAAAAGACGAGGAACTAATAAACTCAAAAATTTATGTAGTGGACCGGGGAAGTTGTGCCAAGCTATGGGTATAAGTAAAAGCCAATATGGTATTGATTTATGTGGTGATAGCTTATATTTAGAATATGATTCTTTATGTAAGGAACCTTTTCAAATTTCTACATCGAAAAGAATAAATATTGCTTATGCTGGTGAAGCAAAGGATTATGAGTGGAGGTTCTGCGTTAAGGACAGCATTTATCTGTCAGTAAAATAGAAATTGAAGTATTAGAAAAGGAGAAACTAATGTTTAAGATAATAAACGCAGCCGTAATACAAGATATTAATAGTATGAGGGGAAAATACTTAGCCTCTTTGCCTTATGCACAGGAACATTTTATTGAAGACAAAATCAAAAAATGTTTATACTATTTGATTTTAAATGATTCAAACATTATTGGTTATTGTTGTGTAAATTCAGAAAAAGTATTATTTGAGTTTTATTTAGATAAAACAGCATTAGTTTGTGCGCAAGAAGTTTTTAAACTATTTATCGATAATAAGTATTTTCTTGCAGCAGAATGTAAAACCTTCGACCATTTATTAATGTCTTTATGCTTGGATTTCCATAAAAAGTCCTCTTGCACAGCCTATCTTTTCAGAGATTATATAAGAGCTGACTATTCATTAATTGGTTATGATAATTTAAGCTTCGAAGTGCTAAAACATGAAGATATTAATAGTGTTCTAGAAATTAGTGGAAATTTTTTTAAAGATCCCGATGAATTAGAAAAATATATAGCTGAAAAGGAAGTTCATGTTTTATATTCAAATAACATAATACTTGGTGTAGGCCTTTGTACTAGAATAATATCCCATCAAGTTTATCATGATGTGGGAATGGTTGTTTCGAAAGAGCATAGAAACAAAGGAATTGGAACCTATATTATTGGAAATCTAATAGAATTTTGCTGCAATCTTAATCTAATACCCGTCTGTGGTTGTTGGTATTATAATTATGCATCTAAAAGAGTTCTTGAGAAATCTGGGTTTACAGCCTTGCACCGGATGGTTAGATTTGACTTTTGATTAAAGCTAAGGGCTTGAGCTATTCAAGGGAGAAGGTGAAACTTTGGGAGATTGTAATATTAGGGAAATTGAAAATGAAGAATTATCAATAAGTGCAAATGTTATTAGAGAATCCTTTTTAACCGTAGCAACCCAATTTCATTTAACAAAAGATAATTGCTCAACAAATGGAGCTTTTATTGAAACTGGAAGGGTTGCCAGGGATAGGGTAAATGGAATAAAAATGTTTGGCTTATTTAAAGCTAACAAACAAATAGGTTTCGTTGGGATAGCAAAGTACGATAATAATACATATGAAATGAAGAAGCTTTCCGTGTTACCTGATTACCGTCATAATAATTATGGAAAAGCCTTAATAAATAATGTTAAAGACTATGTGAAATCTTTAAATGGAAAAATACTGAAAATAGGAATTATTGATGAACATGAAGTATTAAAACAGTGGTATTTATCTCTTGGTTTTATAGAGAAAAGGACAAGGAGTTTTTCTAATCTTCCATTTACAGTGTGCTTTATGGAATTAAAATTGTAAATATAATTTATAAAATAGCTGAAGGGAAATTCATCAATATGAATTCAAATTACAAAGTAAAACAAATAACAAGTTTATATAAAAGCTGTAATCAGTGTGGATTACCAATTATAAATTGCATATGCACTAGCTATCCTAAAATAGAAACTGAAGCAAAGCTTTGGATTCTGTCTACAGAAAAAGAGTTTTATAGACCATCAAATACAGCTAGACTATTAAAGCTAGTTAATCCAGCTTCAACAGAGATCTTTCTTTGGGAAAGAACAAAGAATCCTGAAGCTCTACTCAAAAATTTCCAAAATGGAATATATGATAAGTACTTATTATTTCCTGTAGATGCTGAGAAAACAATAAGCCGAAGAGTTGAGTTTAAGAAATCAGGGAAAATTCCTGCTTTTATTATCATAGATGGGACCTGGAAGGAAGCACAAAATATATTTAGAAAAAGTGATTATCTTAGAAACCTACCTCTCCTTTCTTTAGAACCAAATTATGTATCAAGCTATGACTTAAGAAATGGAGCTGCGGAGGGTAACTTATGTACCATAGAAACAGGAATTGAAGTATTAAAATTAAATGGAGAAATCAAAAATTTAGAAATCGTAAAGGACTTATATGATTTATTTTTAAAGAGTTATAGGGCTGGGAAAAGCGGCCATAAGGTTAAATAAGAAACTGTTATTTGTATTTCCATAAAACTACTTGACATATAATTTTTTAGATCTATAGTTAGTTGCACAAGCGTTTAACCGACTAGTTAACCAACTCATGTAAGTATTAATAACTTTAATTGTAAGGTGGTGATTTAATGCATTTGAATATGAGTGGGGAAAAGCCCATATTCCTACAATTTTCTGAAGAACTTGAAAACAATATACTTAAAGGCATATTTGAGGAAGAAACACAGATTCCCTCTACCACTGAGGTGGCAATTAAGTTCAAAATGAACCCAGCCACTGCTAACCGAGGGGTAAACCTGCTCGTGGATGAAGGCATCATCTATAAAAAACGTGGCATTGGCATGTTTGTTAACACAGGAGCTAGAGAAAAAATTGCTGCGAAACGAAAAAATGCTTTTTATGAAAATTATATATTATCACTTTTAGAGGAAGCTAAAAATTTAAGCATCACCAAGGGTGAAATTATTGCATTGATTGAAAGGGGTTACCAAAATGAGCGTGATTGAGCTTAAAAATATATCAAAATATTTCCACAAAACTATTGCACTAAAAAATATATCGTTGACACTTGAGGGGAATAAAATATACGGGCTTATGGGTAGAAATGGTACTGGCAAGACTACACTTTTTAATATTATAACTAATAGACTTTTCGTAAGTTCTGGTGAAGTATTGATTGATGGTGAAACGGCAGTTGAAAATGATAAGGCACAGGGTAAGATTTTCTGTATGCTGAAAAAAACATCTATCCAGTGAATATGAAAGTTAAGGATGGCATTAAATGGACAAAGGAATTCTATCCCAGCTTTAATATAAAATATGCTTATGAGTTAGCTGCTAATTTCAAACTTAATATAGATAAAAAAATAAAGGATCTTTCAACCGGTTATAACTCAATTTTCAAATTAATACTTGGTTTATCCTCAGGTGCATCTATAATTTTATTCGATGAACCAATATTAGGGCTTGATGCAAACCACAGAGAGCTTTTTTATAGGGAGCTAATCAAAAGTTACAGTGAGCAACCTAAACCTATTGTGGTGTCCACTCACTTGATTGATGAAATCTCCAACGTTTTGGAGGAAATAATTATTATCAAGGATGGTGAAATATTACTTGCTTAGCCAGTGGACAAAGTTTTGCAACTAGGGTATACAGTATCTGGTGACAGTGCAAACGTAGACAAATACACCGAAGGTAAAAATATTATCCGGGAGGAAACAATAGGAAAATTTAAAACCACTACAATATATCAAAATCGTGATGGTCTAGATAACCAGGTTATTAAAGAGCTCAGTCTTGAAATATTCTCAATAAAACTACAAGAGTTAATTATTAGTCTAACCAATTCTTAAGGGAGGTACAATTATGAGTAATATTTTCAAAGCTTCAAAATACCAGTTTATGATGATGTTTATACCACAAGGTTTGGTGTGTCTTTCATAGTTAGCTTCAAATTTATGTTGGCTAATGCTGTTTCACGAAAGAGCTTCTTTTGGGCTAATATTCTCTATTTTGCAATTACATCTGTAGTTTGTGCAACGACTGTAACACTCTACTTTCCTTCATTAGCTGGATGAATATAAAATTATGGTGATGTATATCCAACTTTATAAGGATAACACAGCTATTGGTGCTGCTATTTGGTTCTTTGTGGCATTGTTCTTACTTTTGGTCCTCGGTTGGTTTATAAGTATGCTTTATTATAGAAGCAGTAAACAAATGGCTTTTGTAATTTCCCTTGCTCCTTTTGTAATGTCAGGTCTACTTACAATCATAAATCAAGCAACCAAGGGAGCACTCTTCGATTCTATGATAAACTTTGTTGTTACAGCCATGGGATTTTCAGGAAACATCCCAAATCCATATATCGGTTCAATTAGTATGTTGCTAATTTCGGTGATCATATGTGTCTTTAACTATCTTCT
>DATCIH010000098.1:0-2436 GCA_036507955.1 Clostridiaceae bacterium
ATTTGCTAACCCAACAAAGCTAATTTTTCTTTCCCAATTTAATTGGTTTTTCGCTTTTGTAGGATCTCCTAGTAAAAGTTCCACCTCAGCAGGTCTAAAAAACTTAGGATTAACTTCTATTAATATTTTCCCTGTTTTTCTATTTATTCCTCTTTCTTTGACACCACTGCCTATCCATTCAATATCAATATCTACATACTTAAAAGCTAGATCTACAAACTCTCTAATTTTATGAGTTTCCCCAGTTGCAACTACATAGTCATCTGGCTTTTCTTGCTGAAGCATTAGCCACATTGCTTTAACATAATCTCCTGCAAAACCCCAATCTCTTTTTGAATCTAAATTCCCTAATTCAAGTTTATCCTGAATTCCATATTTTATCCTAGCAACTGTATCGGTAATCTTTCTTGTAACAAATTCCTTACCTCTTCTTGGAGATTCATGATTAAATAAAATACCAGAACTAGTAAACATATCATAGCTTTCTCTATAATTCTTTGTTATCCAATGTCCATATAATTTAGCAATACCATAAGGGCTCCTTGGGTAAAATGGAGTTGTTTCTTTTTGTGGTACCTCTTGCACCAATCCAAACATTTCACTTGTTGATGCCTGATAAAATTTAGCACTTGGTTTAACCAATCTTATTGCTTCAAGAATGTTCGTTACCCCTATTCCATCCATTTCAGTGGTAGCTATTGGCTGTTCCCAAGATGTAGCCACAAATGACTGAGCTGCTAAATTATAAACTTCATCCGCTTGAGAAATTTTCATTGCAGCTATAAGGGATATCGGATCTGTCATATCTCCATATATAAAATTTACATCTTTTTTAAGATGTTCTGAATTTCCATAATCTAATTTACTCTTCCTTCTAATCATTCCATAAACATTATAGCCCTTTTCAAGGAGCAATTCAGCCAAATAAGAACCATCTTGTCCTGTTATTCCCGTTATAAGTGCACTTTTCATTGTATTATATCCACCCTTCAATAAACTTATAGATAATCTCCATTATTTAATGGCTTAATTTGATTCAATAAGGTTTTTATATCTTGACATCTATCTTTTTTACATATAAGAATAGCATCTTCTGTATCCACTATTACAATTTCTTCAAGTCCTATAGTTGCTATCAATTTATTTGATCCTTCAATTATACAATTCATTGTATCTAAGTTAATTACATTACCTTCAATTACATTGCCATTTACATCAGTTTTGCGTATCCTATCTAAAGAAGACCATACTCCTAAATCATCCCATCCGAAATCTCCTGCTATCATCATTATCGAGTCGGACTTTTCTAATATTCCATAATCCACAGAAATACTTTCCAGCGTTGAATATACCTTATATAACAGCTCTTCAACGTCAGCACCATCAAGATGTTTTTTGATTTCTTCAAGGGCTTTATATAAATTAGGCATGAATTTTTTTATATCACTTAATATTGTGGATACTTTCCAAATAAACATACCACTATTCCAAAGATATTTTCCTGTAGCTAAATACTCTTCCGCTGTAACTAGATTTGGTTTCTCAACAAATTTTTCTACTTTTAATAATTTTATGCCATTATGTTCCTCTATTTCATCCTTAAAATTAATATATCCGTATCCGGTTTCTGCATAAGTTGGATTTATTCCTATAGTAACAATGTTTTCCCCTCTTTCGGCAACATCTACAGCAAAATTTAAACTTTTTATAAACTTTTCTTCTTCTTTGATTAGATGATCTGAAGGTAATACAATCATTACAGCCTCCGGATCTTTTTTATGCACATGGATGGCTGCTAATCCAATACATGCAGCTGTATTTTTACCCATTGGCTCCACAATAATGTTTTCTGTTGGAACCTGGGGTAATTGTTCACTTATAATAGACGCATACTCTTGTCCTGTTGCTATATATATATTTGCCACAGCAACTAAAGTTTTTAACCTTTCTACTGTAAGTTGAATCATACTCTTTCCATCATCGGTAAGACAAAGTAATTGTTTCGGAAGTTTTATTCGACTTTTGGGCCAAAATCTTTCCCCTTTCCCACCTGCCATTATTACTACAGCGATCATATATTCCCCTCCAAAATCAGATTATTAAATAAGACAAAAGTTTATAATCTATAAAATAGTTATTTAGTTGAAATATAAATACTAAAATGTTATTAAACCTATATTATTATACCTTACCCGTCGCAATTTGTCTATTTCATTACAAAACTTTCAGAGCTGAAGCATGAAATTTTTATTGCACTGATCGTTTCCAATATTATTCCAATTATTAGCGTTTAATAAGCAACTATTATTCACTAAACAAGTTGTAAGCTCTAGACACACTATTTTTATTGAAAAATACTATTCATAAATAAACTTTTACTGATTTAGATAAGTAGCTGCATTTAAAATTTAACGACAAATAAACCCCTAAAGGTTT
>DATCIH010000099.1:0-15657 GCA_036507955.1 Clostridiaceae bacterium
ACACGATATGATATTTACACATCCATTTCGTGTGTGCTAAACTATTTTCTTTGTTTGCCATGAAATCACCTTTCCTTTGTTATTTTAGTAGCTTGAACAACTCTATTTTAACTGAAAGGTGATTTTTTGTATAACGTTTTGACTCCACCCGCATAGCAGGTGGTTAATTTTTTCGCAAGCTCAACAGACTAAAGTCCGTAAACCACTAAAAGATAAATCACTGTAGGTGTATACTTGTTCTTTTTCCATCAAGACCTCAGATAGACACCTCAGGCTTGCAAAGACTATACTAACATCAAACCCTTCTCTAAAGAGGGTCAGGTTCTATATAATTATTAGGTTTGTACTGTCTTAAGTATAAATGCTTTACCATTTTCTGATGCTATCTCAAAACTTCGTTGACAATGTACTAGAGACTTACTTTCACAGAGTTTGGTTATGAACAACATCCTTTTTAAACAAGGTTTCTGGGGAAGCTGTTGACTAATAAATTTTTTATTGGTTTGAAGTTGTTGCATAAAGCGAGGAAATTGCACAAGTCTTCGTTGAAATCATCTATGAATTTTAGGTTGTAAAATGATTATCGTTATTATTAATAATATTATTTTTAGATTTGAATGTCACATAAAAAGTTAGTATAAAGCTTGCTTTTAATTACTTATACCTTTTATAACGAAGTTAATAGTTGAACTCTATAAGCTGTAAGAATTTATCAAGTTACGACTTAAAAAAGAGATTTACTGATTCTCCAGTTTTATATTGGTCGGGTAATAATAATCAAATATATAAGACTCTCCTAGAGCTATTAAATGAAGGCCTAGTAACAAATGAAATTTTATATCAGGAAAATTCACCAAACAAGAAACTATATTCCATAACTGAAAAAGGTAAGGTAGCCTTAAAAGAATGGATGCTATCAACTTCTGAGGCTTATTTTAACCTATCAGAAGGAATTAAAGCTACAGATATTAATATACATAAGGAGCAATTGAAAAGAGGCCTTGAAGCACCAAATAGGACGACTCGGGAAAGGCTTTTATGGGATATGATCTATCAAAATATCATATCCACCTGTGAAAATGAATTGGTATGGTCTGAGAGATTGGAATTGAACCCTCCTCCACCTTTAAAAAGAGGTGGGGATTCTTTTTTATAAGGAAGTTTGCTAATTACTTTTCAACCTAAATTAACTAGGAAGCCTTATTCCTTTTGGCGTGTCCAAGTACGCCCTAAACTGTAAGCTAATGCCCGCAGGTTACATTTAAATTATTTTAACTCTTATTGGATTCAAATACTCATTGCTAATTAAATTAATATTTTGAATGTTTGATTTACGCATTATATTTAAAGAACCATTTACATCGGCATTTAATAAAATACCCGTTTGGGATTTATACTGTCCTCGTGATATTCTTTTGCCACTAAAAGTATAGGTTTTCTTTTCAGCCTCATTATAAATAGGAATATTATCATTTGATAAAAAATCTGCTTTCGAAGTATAACTTTCTTCTTGTTCTATTAAGTTAATATTATATCTTTGACATTGATAATTTAAATTTTCTCTAATATTACCTATTGGAATATTAACAAAGTTTTGGTTATTAACCTTACCAATATTAACTTCTTTCTGAATGGTTAGATTATATCCAACTGCAATAGTACCTATATTGTTACATAAGCAATAATCAATGATAATCTTGACTGTCTTACTTAGATAGTCATTAACTCTATTATTTCTTTGATACCATAATCTTCTTTGAGCTTTAGTAGTTGTTTTAATTTTCTGCTTATCTTTAATACTCTGAAGTCTACTGTTCTCCTTGTTCGCCCATTGGTTAATGGATTTTAACTTTTTACCATCTACTATAAAAGAATTGCCATTATTGGTAGTGCAAGTACATAAGTTATCTACGCCAAGATCGATTGCAAGTGTATTATTTTCATCTAAATTTCCTATGAATTCAGGGATTTCATATGTCCACTGAATTTCAAAGAACCTTGCATTGTTTCTTGAGAGTATTCTAACTTCTTTAATTGGTTTTCCTTTTAAATTGGAGGGTATATTAATTTCAACCTTACCATAAAGCCTTTTAAAGGCAGGTGACATAGGTACTATAAACGTATCTTTTGAAGTATTAAATTCACTAAAAATAAGATTGAAGTATCCATCTTTCTTTAAATATCTTGGGAGACTAATATCCTTATATTGATACTCTCCTTTCCGAGCCATTTTAATTAATGCAAAAAATGATTTAAAGTTTCTATCTACTACTTTAATAATCTGCTCCGCTGAGTTACTATTAAGTAGAGCGTAATTTTCATTAGCCTTACAAAGATGATAATTGTTTTCGTAAGTTAGGAATTTTTTTTCAGCAAAGAAATATTGTCTAACATTGTATAGGGCTACATTGTAAATATTTTTAGAAAAAGAGCATAATTTCCTTAATGCTTTATACTCGTCAGATGACAAGTGCTTAAGTTGCTGCTTTTGGACACCAAATAAAATATCCTTAGTAGTTTTTTTAGGCATCATTGTTACCTACTTTCTTATTATTTAATAATATTATTATGCCCCAAAATAATAAAATAAGTAGTTATATTAAGTTGGGTTATGTAAGTGAAAATTCACCACCCACTTATAGAAGGTGGGTGTACTCTTTTCAAATAGGATAGAATTAAGGAGATTAAAATGATGATAAATGCAATTTTAGTAAAACAATTAAGAGAAATTACCGGTGCAGGTATGATGGAATATAAAAAGGATCTGCTTTATAGCTACACTCATGGCCAGGGCAGAATAGGAGTTATACTACAATTAATAGCTCCTAAGGATAATATGGTTTCCCTTTAATTGGCAAAAGATATTTCAATGCATATAACTGCAGCAAAACCAACTTATATTAGCAGTTCAATTTTAAGCGAAGTAACCTTAATGGAGAAAAGAGAAGCCTTCAGATTAAATGCATTTAATGAAGGAAAAAATGAAAAAATAATAGAAAAGGTTGTAGAAGGTAAAATTCAAAAGTTTATAAAGGAAACCTGCCTAAAGGCTTTATTTTTGTATGCCTAAAAGATCTTCAACCCTATCTCCCATATATCTATAGGAATCAAAGACCCCCTGGTTATATATTTCCACTGCAATTTCCTTAATAAAAAAATCAAGTATCAATCCTGCGGCTAACCCACCAAGTTCCTCTTCCCTCTCTATTAAAAAATAGGTTTTAATTGAAGCGATCATCTCATGCCTTTTTTCTTTGGTTAATTTAATTTTATTATCCATAAACGCCATCCTTTCTAATAGTATATTAGCATATAATTTACTATTGTTAGTATATAAGCTATTATATACTTATAGACAAGCTTCGAAGAGGGTAATTTATATAAAAGATTAGTTTTTCTAATTCATTATATAGTGAGGATTATATGACAAAAGAAAATATATTAAGGTACAAACACTTTTTATGGTGTACAATTTTTATATTATTAATTTTATGGTTTGAATTATTGAAAAAGACAATTGTACCAATTTACATTATGCATACTCCCTTGGATGATAAGATACCTTTCATAAAAGAGTTTATTCTGCCTTATTATGCTTGGTTCCCATATATGGCCCTAGCCTTAATATTACTTGGGATATTATCAAAAAAAAATTATTTCAAATTAGTATTGTATCTTTCCTTATGTATGTCTATTAGCTATATAATATATATGCTATTCCCAAACGGTCAATCTCCAAGGCCCTCTGTGATGGGACAGGATATTCTGTCAAAGCTTGTTAGATTTCTTTATTCAATTGATGAAACAAACTGTGTATGCCCAAGTATCCATGTAGCAAATTCAATAGCTGTACATATGGCAATTATTAATTGCAAAGAATTAAAGGATAAGCATTACATTAAGTGGGCATCTTTTATAGTTATGCTTCTAATATCCTCCTCTACGGTGTTTGTAAAGCAGCATTCAATACTTGATGTTTATGCAGGAATATTGTTAGCGTTTATATTATATGTTGCTATTTACATTATTCCAAAGTTTTTTCACCTCAAAAGTACTACTGAAAAGCTAAATGCATAAATACTTTTTACTTAAAAGTGATATAATTATTATATCAAATTAATAAGGAGGTCATCAAATGACTTATACACCACGTAAAGAAAGATATGAAGCTATGCAATATAATAGAAGTGGTAAAAGTGGTCTTAAACTACCTGCAATCTCCCTTGGATTATGGCACAACTTCAGTGGAAATGATAACTTTGAAAATGGAAGAAGCATGATACATAGAGCCTTTGATTTAGGTATTACACATTTTGATGCTGCAAATAACTATGGTCCTCCTGCAGGCTCAGCAGAAGAGAATCTAGGTAAAATATTAAAAAATGATCTTAAACCATATAGAGATGAACTTATTATATCTACAAAGGCTGGCTATGACATGTGGGAAGGTCCCTATGGAAACTTTGGTTCAAGAAAATATTTAATTTCCAGCATTGATCAAAGCTTAAACAGATTAGGTCTAGATTACGTTGATATATTTTATCACCACAGACCAGATCCATCTACACCTATGGAAGAGACAATGGCGGCTCTGGACCAAATAGTAAGATCTGGTAAGGCTCTATACATTGGTATATCAAATTATAAAGCTGAGCAAGCTAAGGAAGCCTCAACTATACTGAAAAGACTTGGAACTCCTTGCTTAATAAATCAAGTATCCTATTCTATGTTTAACAGATGGATAGAAGCTGATCTTCAAGATGTTTTAGAAGAAGAGGGCATAGGTTCTATAGCTTTTGTACCTCTTGCTCAAGGCATTCTCACTAATAAATATATTAATGGAATTCCTAAGGATTCTAGGGCAGCAGGTGATTCTAAATTTTTACAAAGTTCAGATATTACAGCTGAAAAGTTAGAAAAAATTAAGAAGCTTAATGACCACGCAAGAGATAGAGGTCAAAGCTTAGCACAAATGGCTTTAGCTTGGGTGCTTAGAGGCGGTAGAGTCACTTCTGCTTTAATCGGTGCTAGTAAAGTAAGCCAAATTGAAGATAATATTGCTGCATTAAAAAACTTAGATTTCACTCAAGAAGAACTAAAGAAAATAGATGATATATTAGCAGATTAGATTTATTAAGGACACACTTTACTCAAGTGTGTCCCTATCTTTTCACCCAACATGGGCGATTATGTTCAATACGTCTTGTCTTAATCTTCTGAACCTTTTAACACAGTGCTTTCCCTTCTAAAGTTTGGATCTCTAAGCTCTGCTCCAAGCTCATACATGATTTGTTTAACCTTTTCTTCTTCCATTGCTTCTGTTTCTACAACCACTTTATAGTTGACATTATTTATGCCCTTTCCACCGGTCACAGCGGTTACTGCTCCTAAAATAGGTCCTGGAAAACCAATAGGACCGAACCCTGGGCCTCCGCCACTAGTATAGCTATTAGGATTCATTACTACATTAGTTACAGAAAATCCATTATTGTATGGGTTATTATCCCAATAATTAGGTTCATCAGAATAATGGTCGTTTAAGTACGAATAAACTTTTCTATACCCTGCTTCCTTTAGTTTTTCTACAGCTCTGTCAGCATCCTTAACTCCTTTAAAGTAACCTTCTATTTTCATTATAATCACCTCATTTTTAATGTTTAATATATTTTTTACAATTGTTAATTAAATTATCCAAAAATATTTAGAGCTGAACAAATATTGACACAGAAATATATATCCGTTATTATGTTATTAATAACTTCCAAAGCAATATTATTGCTTTGAAAGTTATTAATAATAAAAGCCTTGATAAGGAATAATAGAAGCATATTAAAGTCTTTAGAGAGCTGTGTTGGATGAAAACAGTGGTTTTATAGCTTTGAACTCACCTTTGAGCTGCCTCCTGAATTTAAGTAGGGTAAGCCGTACTTCCAACGTTAAAGGGATAGATGGTTAAAGCCATCAAAAAAGTGAGTTTGTTATGCAAACTAATTAGAGTGGTACCGCGAGCTTTCGTCTCTTACAGAGATGAAGGTTTTTTATTTTTAATCAATTTGAAAGGAGTAACACTATGAAAGAATACAATCATAAAGAAGTTGAAGGAAAATGGCAGGAAAAATGGGAGATGGAAAACATTTTTCTAGCTTCAAACACTGATAAATCTAAGCCTAAATATTATGCTCTTATAGAATTCCCCTATCCCTCAGGTGAAGGTCTTCATGTAGGTCATCCTAGGCCCTATACAGCACTAGATATAGTAGCTAGGAAAAAGAGAATGGAAGGCTACAACGTACTATTTCCCATGGGATGGGATGCTTTTGGACTACCTACGGAAAATTATGCAATTAAAAACAAGATGCACCCTAGGGACGTTACAAAAAGGAATATAAAAAGGTTTAAAGGACAGCTTAAATCCATAGGTCTTTCCTTTGATTGGTCAAGGGAAATAAACACCACAGACCCAGAATATTACAAATGGACTCAGTGGATATTTCTAAAGCTTTTTGAAAAGGGTTTAGCCTACAAAAAAGAGAGCTCTATAAATTGGTGTACCAGCTGTAAGGTAGGTCTTGCAAATGAAGAAGTTGTAAATGGTGTTTGTGAGCGTTGCAACTCTGCAGTTGTAAGAAAAGTTAAAAATCAATGGATGTTGAAGATAACAGCTTATGCTGAAAAACTAATTAAAGATTTAGATCTAGTAGATTATATAGACAGAGTAAAAATCCAGCAGAAAAACTGGATTGGCAAATCTGAGGGTATGGAAATAGAATTTAATACTACTTGCAATAAAAAGCTTTCTGTTTATACAACAAGGCCTGATACCCTCTTTGGTGCTACCTACATGGTTATAGCTCCAGAGCATCCAATGCTTGCACAGCTTAAGGATAAAATCGAAAATTATAATGAGCTTGAAGACTATAGAATAAGTGCCAATCTAAAATCAGATTTTGAGAGAACTGAGCTAGTTAAAGATAAAACCGGAGTTGAAATAAAAGGTATTAAGGCTATAAACCCTGTAAATGGAAAAGAAATTCCTATTTGGGTTTCCGATTATGTTCTTATAACCTATGGAACTGGTGCTATAATGGCGGTTCCTGCCCATGACACCAGAGATTATGAGTTCGCAAAAAAATTTAATCTTCCAATAGTTGAAGTGGTTTCAGGTGGAAATATTGAAAATGAGGCTTACACTGATATTTCAGATGGGGTTTTAATAAACTCTGATTTATTAAATGGGTTAAAGGTTGCTGAGGCTAAAGTAGCTATAAATAACTTCTTAACTGAAAAAGGTGTAGGTAAAAAGAAAATAAACTATAAGCTTAGAGACTGGGTATTCTCAAGACAAAGATATTGGGGGGAACCTATTCCACTCATTCACTGTGAAAAATGTGGCTGGGTACCTTTAAAGGAAGAAGACCTACCACTATTATTACCAGAGGTTGAAAGCTATGAACCAACAGATAATGGTGAATCACCCTTATCTAAAATGACAGATTGGGTGAATGTAGAATGTCCAACTTGCAAGGGTCCAGCAAAGAGAGAAACAGATACTATGCCTCAATGGGCAGGATCTTCATGGTACTTTTTAAGATATATAGATCCACATAATAGCAAAGAGTTCGCAAGTAAAGAAAACCTTGCGTACTGGCTACCTGTAGATTGGTATAATGGAGGCATGGAACACACAACGCTTCATCTTCTTTATTCAAGATTTTGGCATAAATTCCTTTACGATTATGGTATAGTACCCACTCCAGAGCCTTATATGAAAAGAACTTCTCATGGCATGATACTTGGAGAAAACAATGAAAAGATGTCAAAGTCTAGAGGAAATGTTGTAAACCCTGATGAAATAATAGATAAATATGGAGCTGACACCTTAAGATTATATGAGATGTTCATAGGTGATTTTGAGAAAAGTGTTCCTTGGTCTAATGATGGATTAAAGGGTTGTAGGAGATTCGCTGAAAGAGTTTGGGCTCTACAAGATATTGTAACTGATGGAGATGAATACTCAAGTGAGCTAGAAACCAGCCTCCATAAGACCATTAAAAAGGTAAGTAGAGATTATGAAACCTTAAAATTTAATACTGCAATTGCAACTATGATGGCTCTTATTAATAAAATGTATGATAAAGGTTCTATAAATAAAAAGGAATATAGCACCTTACTATTACTTCTAAATCCTGTTGCACCACATCTTACTGAAGAACTTTGGTGCATTACTGGCTTTAATGGGGAATTAAATAAGCAGTCCTGGCCAATTTATCAGGAAGAAAAAACCATTGAAAGCCAAGTTGAAATTGCTATTCAGATAAATGGCAAGGTTAAAGGTAAGATTACTATAGCGATAGAAGAAACAAAGGATGCTATAAGAGAAAAAATCTTTACTGATGAAAAAATACAAAGTTTAATATCTGGAAAGACAATTGTAAAAGAGATTTACATTACAGGTAAAAATTATAATATAGCTGTAAAATAACATTGTGCCTATTCTAGGTGCACCATCAAAAACCCAGAAGCTGTATATGCTTCTGGGTTTTATTTAATCAAACTTAGTTTTTACCTTTGGTATAATAAAATAGAATTCTGTAATACCCTTTGCCACACTATCAGCACCATAGGTAAACCCATGAAGATTTAATATTTCACTGCAGATCGCAAGGCCTAAACCCATACCACCGCTTTTATTATGCTTATAATACCTGCTCCAAACATCCACTAATAGATCCTTTTCTATACCTTCTCCAATATTTCTCACAGATATTTTAATTCCACTTTTCACTTTTATAGCTTCCACTTGAACTTTACTATTTTCATAGCTAAACTTCAAAGCATTTTCTATGAAATTATATAATACTCTTATCAGGTAGTTATAATCTGCTTCAATTTCAACTTCCGGAGATAAAATCGTAATCTCAATGTTTTTATTTTTAGCCAAACTTGAAAATCTATTGCTACACTCAGATAGAAATTCCTTTAAATCTATCCATTCTAACCTTAAGGAATATGCTCCACCTTGCAATTTTGAAAGCTGCATAATGTCCATAACCAATGAATTTAGCCTATCCACCTCTCTTATTATCTCCTTAGAATACTCTTTTGAAGCTTCTTCCTCAAGCAAACCGTCATAAATTGCTTCACTATAATTTCTAATGATGCTAAGAGGCGTTTTAAAATCATGGGAAACATTGGCAATAAAATCCCTTTGAAGAGTATATTTCTTTTCTAGGCTCACTGCCATAGCTTGAAGACTTATGGATAAATCCTCAAGCTCATCCTTAGTACTTACCTTCATATCTACAAGAAAATTACCCTGAGCTATCTCTGAAGAAGCCCTCTGAAGCTTTAAAATAGGCATAGTAATCTTTCTACCTATAAAGGATATCATAGGTATTGCGAGTATTATTGCAAGTATAAACACAAGGAGTAATATTATATATACTACTTTCAAATAATTAGAGGAGGACTGATAATCTTGTATTACTATAATATCGCCATTTTTAATAGGGAGCTTATAATATAAGTATTCAACACCGCTCCTATTTTTTATATTTCCCTTTTCGCCTAGGTCTGTAAAGTTAACGTCTCTAAATAAAGGCATTATATTTATTTTATTTCTACTTAAATTATATAGAGTTCCATCCTCCATAAGTAAAGCGCCTGTGGAGTCCTCAAGATTTATAGCTATTTTTTCTGGTGTGGTATTGCCCTTTAAGGAAGCCTCCAGCTGGGTTGCAATATTTTTAAGGTTACTATATTGTATATCCATGAAAAGTTTGGATAAAAATATACTGCTTAATATTAGACACAAAAAAACAACGATAGCAATTATGGCCATAAAATACTTCATTAGTTTTTTCGTCAATTTCTCTAATTTATTCCCAGGAAAATATCTAAATTTCAACTTTATACCCCACACCCCAAACTGTTTTCAAATGTTTGTTACAATATTCAATCTTCTCTCTTAAGTTTTTCACATGAGTATCTACCGTCCTAGAATCCCCTGAAAAATCATAATTCCAAACTCTATCAAGTAGTTGTTCCCGTTTAAAAACCTGAGAGTTGTTTTGGCAAAGAAATAGTAACAGATCAAATTCCTTTGGAGTTAAGTTTATTACTTCTCCGTTTTCAATAACCTCTCTCTTACTCTCTAAGATGGACATGTTATCAAAAACAAGGTTGATTTCCTTAGATGCCTTGCTCTTAATCCTTAAATTAACTCTTAAGACCAACTCTCTCATGCTAATGGGCTTAACCATATAGTCATCTGCTCCTAGCTCTAATCCAAAAACTCTGTCTTCTTCTTCTCCTCTTGCAGTTGTTAATATTACCGAGGTATCCCCTTTGGCTTTGATTTTTCGAAGTAAAGACCATCCATCCTTTATTGGCATCATAACATCTAATATTACAAGCGCAAAAGAATCCACCTCTAGCCATTCATCCCCTTGTTCTCCATTATAAGCGCAAGTGACTTCATAGCCTTCCTTTTTTAAATAGAGTGCCATTACATCTGCCAACTTTTTTTCATCATCAACAACTAAAATTTTACCTTTCATTATATGTTCCTTTCTAAATAAGCTATAAAGGCCTCCTAAAGGAGGGGGCCCCCCTTTAGGAGGTGGTACTGCTTTGCTGATTTTGTGTACCCTGTTGTATACCTGGTCTTGCCATACTCGTTAGCTTTGCTGATACCTTATCTGCTTGAGCCTGAGTTATTGCTTTATCACTTACAAGTTTACTTAGCCCTGTAGTATAAAGGTTTCCTTGTCTTGAAAATCCTCCACCAGCATTAGCACCACCAGTTGCACCACCTTGACTAGGTGTACGTTTTGTTCCGTTACCTGTTCCACCAGGATTTGTACCTTGGCCGTTTTGTCCACTAGGCCTTTGTGCACTAAAATTACCTGTGTTTGCAGACAAGCCCTCTACAATTTTATTTGACTGATCAATAGTTATGGTCTTATCATCCACTAAAGGTTTAATCGCATCTGTAATTCTTTGCTTCATATTAGCTGCAAAGGCACCATTCTGACTTGCTTTAGTCGTACTAGCAACTTTTTTTGCTCCGCAGCCTGTAAAGGAAGCCAAAGATACACTAAATATAACAACCAACCCTATTACTTTTAAATTAAGTTTTCTATTCATAATCATTCCCTCCATCAATTTTATTATTAAATTATACCTCTAAGATTTGATACATTCATGTTTTAAATGTGATAAAATTGTAAAAACTGAATTAAATTAAATTAATAATATCCATATATCCTTTGGCTGTCAAGAAACATAATATATATTATTGCAAATTTAATAAATATTAATATAATTCTTATATATTTATATATTGGAAGAAGTTATACTGTTTACTATGAAAGAATTTTTATTTATAAAATTAGGAGGCATCATATGAATTCCTATCAAGAAAACTTTAAAAATGAACAAGAAGTAATTTGGAAAGTTACTCTTAAAAAGGTACTTTACTTATTAATTTACTTTTTGTCCCCTTTAATACCAATACTCGTAATCTACTTACCAATGGTACCATTTTATAATAGTAATCCTTTATACCTTGTATCCTTAATATGTGGTTCCGCAGCCTTTGTTTGGATAGCCTACGAATTTATTCTTATATCAAAACCTAAATTTATAGAAAAGACTTTTGGGCTTGATAAATTTTATGCTTTTCATGGCATTATGGCAATAATATCGGTTTTACTGATATTCGTTCATAGAACTATTCTTGAAGAAAAATTTGAAGCTAATACTGAAATCCTTTTAGGTAATTTGTCTTTTTATATTTTTATAGGAATTACTATTTTAGCATTATTACTTATTTATAGCACCGTTATATTAAAGCTTAAACCTATATTAAGATTTAAAAGATTTTT
The DNA here is from genome assembly GCA_036507955.1 of Clostridiaceae bacterium. Taxonomy (GTDB): domain Bacteria; phylum Bacillota; class Clostridia; order Clostridiales; family Clostridiaceae; genus DATCIH01. Next base: position 11,889 of record DATCIH010000099.1, read on the forward strand.
AATAAAGCACTCCATATTCACCTACACTAATCAGGTACTTATTCATAATATAGTAATTTGTGCTTATATATTGATGTTTATTCATGTTATGCTGGCACCTACTGTTAAAGGTAATAATCTGGTTATAGGAACCTATACATTGTTCTTTATTATAGGAGCTCTTTTCTATATATATCATACCATCATTAAGAAATTATTACTTAGGCGAAACCTTTATACTGTAAACATGGTAATTAAGGAATCGGATAATATGTGGACGTTAAAGTTAACACCTGATAATAAAAAAATATTTTTTTATAAGCCTGGTCAATTTTCATATATTAAAGTTTTAGGAAAAAGTGTTAAAAGTGAGACCCATCCTTTTTCCATGTCTTCTAGCCCATTAACTAAAGCTGAATTGTTTTTTTCAGTTAAGGCTCTTGGGGACTTTACAAATACTATAGGAAATGTTTTACCTGGGGAGAAGGTAGAAGTTGATGGCCCCTATGGGAAATTCTCTTACCTTGATTATAAAGAAGAAAACTCAACTATAATTATAGCTGGCGGAGTGGGAATAACCCCTGTACTAAGTATGCTTAGGTATATGGCAAAAGCTGATAAAAATAGAAATGTTATTTTATTTTGGGGAATAAATAATACTAAGGATTTAATATGTAATCAGGAAATATTGAATTATGAAAAGAAAATGAAAGGCTTTCACTTTATTCCAGTTATGTTCAAGGAAGAAAGCTGGCCTGGAGAGAAGGGTATTATAGATCGAGAAAAATTGGAAAGATTTCTTGAATTATATAAGGTTGACCTTAAAACTGCAGGCTACTATATCTGTGGCCCTGGCGTAATGACTGACGGTGTATTAAAGACTTTAAAAAGTATGAACATCAAAAAAAGCAAGCTCCACTTTGAAAAGTTCTCTTAGACCCTTATCCTTTACAATAGAAGAAACCATTTAATCAATGTAGGGACACACCTTTACAAAGGTGTGTCCCTACATCTATAATAATTTTTTAATATATAATTCCTTTTCTTTTTTTAAGTCAATAAACCCTTTATCTCCCATTAGGAGAGGTTTTGTAATATCATTTATATCTATTTTAATAATCTTACACATTTCATCATTGCTTAACAGAATATTTTCACCTAAATAAAAATTTATTATATGCTCTAAAAATATATTGCAATATTTATTGTCAAGCTTTCCTAAGCTCTCCTTTTTAATTATATCTAGAGCCTCTAAAGGCAATTTTCTTGTTTTGTAAATTCTATCAGAATTTACAGCATCAAATACATCCGCTATAGCAATTATCTTTGCAAACTGATGAATACTTTTTTCAGTTAACCCTAAAGGATACCCTGAGCCATCACCTCGTTCATGATGCATCAAAACTCCATAGCTCACAGATTCATCTATAAAGGGGAGCTCCTTAACAAAATTATAGCCTATCACTACATGATTTTTAATCTCCTGATATTCCTTCGTAGTTAATTGGCCTACTTTATGCAATATTTTGGTTTCTATTTTAGATTTTCCATAGTCATGAAGTATGGCAGAATAAGTAAGCAAATTTATTTGAGCTTCTTTTAGTCCTATCCATCTACCAAGTAGAGCGCTTAATGCTGCAACATTTACAGAATGCTTATATATTGGATCTTTTCCACTTCCATAAAGTACAATGTTTTTAATAACAGCATGACCTGAAGTAAGCTCTCCTTGTATCTTTTTACCAAATTCTCTTACTCCCTCAATATCCGATACTTTATCCTTTGATATTGAACCAAATATTTCTTCAATTTCGAACTTAAATTTATTGAATTTATCCTCTATTTCTTTAACTGTTTTTTGAATCGAACCTGCTTGCACGGCATTATTTTTGTTTATTCTGTAATCATGATATATCACTATTTTATTAAAAAAATAATTATTCTGTAGCTTTTCTAACACTGAATTATTAATTATTGAACCCTTAACTAATAATATTACACCATCAACTCTAAAATCCTCTGCAACCTTCATACCTGGTAATAACTCACTCACTACCAGTGTCATCTTACCATTGTCCATAAGCAACCCCCATTAGCTTTTACCCCTTTTATCTTAATGTAATATTTTTAACCTTACTAGAAGTGTAATATTCTTTAGCTTTTACGTCAAATGAAATATATATATGTATATGGATTTGCATATTTAAGGCATATATCTATAGGATATTAGTATTTTTTCTCAATAGTTTGCCCTTTGCTTCTTCAATTATTTCTTCTATAGGTCTTTTATCGTAAGTTATTAACCCTAGCTTAAGCTTCCTTATAATTTTTCACTGCCAATAAGTTAAAATAACTTTCAAGAGTTCTTAATATCTCCACTTTGATCCTATCTTCAAGAGGAATAAGATGCCATTTATTCTCCTTTTCCCATAAGCATGAAATTTCCTTCTCTCCCCTGGATCTGTTAACACTTCATGTGCGATATTAATACCTATATTATAAATTATAATAACATAGGTACTGATAGTTTTTTAATTATTAATAATTTCTCCATTGACATTTTATGCAGATATATTATAATTAGGTATATTAATAATTAATGTGATTAATTATTAATATACCTAATTATATTGAGGTGAAAACTATTGGACACAAATGAAAATTCCACTTCGGAAAAGTTATTAAAATCTTTAATAAATCTAAAACGACTTAATTGGAGTAAGAGTCCAATTCCTGGATTGACCCCGGGGGAAATTAGAGCTCTTTTTACTTTAGATAAAACTTGTTTAGAAGAAAGCAATGGCTCTAAGGTTTCAGACATAAGTCGAATATTGAAGGTGGCTCCTCCTACAGTTACTTTAATGATTACTACAATGGAGCGAAAAGGTTATGTGAAAAGAATAGTAGATAAAAATGACAGAAGAGCTGTAAGTATAACCTTAACAAAAAAAGGTATTGAAGCAGTTACTATTGCTAAAGAAACCTTCTTTAAAGCAATGAATAATTTAGTCGAGTATCTTGGCGAGGATAACAGTCTTAAACTCGCAGAGCTTTTATCTCAGGTTTCCACTTACTTTGATAAAAGCTATGAAAATTACTTTTAAATCAACTTGACATCTATTTATTTTTTTAATATAATATATTTCGTACACGAAACATTCGCATACGAAATATATATAGAGAAGGTGAGAAAAATAGATGCTTTAGAAATTAGCACCGAAATATCAAAGCTTATGCATCAAATACATGCCCTTCTAAAACAAAACATGAGTCAACCATTAAATGGATTAAACATTACGCCGCCACAGGGAATGGTTCTAAGAAATTTAGGTAAGAATGGTAAGATGAAAATAAGTGCTATAAGTGAAAAGCTTGGATTATCAAATAGCACGATCTCTGGCATAATAGATCGCTTAGAGAAGCAAAATATGGTAGAGAGGGTACGAAGCGAAGATGATAAGAGAGTTGTATATGTTTCTTTAACTGATGAATTTATGAAAATTCATCAGGGAATGCACAAAGGAGCTGAAGATACAATAAAAAATATTTTAAGCAAAGGAACCCCTGAAGACGTAGATAAAATAATGGAAGCGCTTAACACTTTGAAAAGATTACTAAGCTCAAATTAATAACTTTAATTTATTACTTAATGGAGATGATAATTAATGACTAAACTTTTTAAATTTCTAAAACCCTATTGGCTAAGCATAGTAGCCATTACTGTATTAGTATTTACCCAGGTACTTGTAAATCTTAACCTTCCAACCTTAATGGCAAGTATAATCGATAA
>DATCIH010000100.1:0-25546 GCA_036507955.1 Clostridiaceae bacterium
GTATACCTCCAAAGATAAGTGTATCAAGTTTTATGGGATACCTAAAAGGGAAGAGTGCATTGATGGTATTTGATAAGCATGCAAACTTAAAGTATAAGTTTGGGAATAGGCATTTCTGGGCAGAAGGCTATTATGTGAGTATGGTAGGACTTAATGAAGCAACAATTAAGAAATATATACAAGAACAAGAGAAACACGATATTATGGTAGATAAATTAAGTGTAAAAGAGTATGAAGACCCCTTCAAGGGGTAGCAAGTAGTATGTTTGTCCCTTCAGGGACAGCAAAAGTGGCAAAGGCATAGAGTGGCTTGAACAAAGTGAAAGCCAGCGTCTTTAGGCGCTGGCCGGTAACAGAGGCTATAAGCCTTATCTTATTTATCAGTGGATGTAAGCCTATAAAAAAAACCGTAGTAAGTACATCAATAATTCCTAGCTCCTCCCAGCAGAAAATCTATGAAATACCTTCTCAAAAGCAAAAGACGAGTTATTCTATTGAGGACTTTAAGCATTTATACTCCGAATATCTGAAGTTAAATAACATTGAAACAGAAACCTTCCCTGAAAATGATAAAACAGGTATATCAAATGAAGATAAACTTAAATATTATACGATTTATGAGATAACTCCAAAAAATGTGAAAGAGCAAATCGGATGCCAGATATTTAAGGTTAACTATACTTGTGAAACATATGTAGTTAATAAATCAAAGGTTTATGCTATTGGAATTGGTTTTGGTGGGTATGGCGTAGTAAATATAGAAACCTGTGATTTAGATGCTGATGGTAAAAAAGATTTGATATACACTTTTTCCTTTGGTTCAGGCATGCATCGTTCCCATATTGGTATATTCAACTTTTCTAAAGAGAAGGAAGAATTGCTGGATTTTGAGCAGATGAATGAAGATATAATGCTTGAGAAAAAATCAGATAATAACTTTAAGATTTATAGTGCTAAGGTATCCTCCGAAAACTTGGATTTCATTCATCTTGAACTTACAAAACAAGAGCAAGTTGTCGATGTTAAAAGTGTAGAAGGAAAGATAGAAGTTATAAAATACAGAAAGTAAAAAATGTTGAGAGACGTATTATGTTGAAACATTTTCAAAGGAATATTTAGATATGTCTGTAGATGTGGAAAATATTATTAAAACCCTTAAGGTTTACTAAAAATCTGTATTAACAAATAATTATATTTTAAAAAGGTATACTAAACTATTTAGTATACCTTTTTAAAAATAGCTTTTCTGTAAGAAAAGCCTCCATAATTCCTAACTCCTAATTCCTAATTACAAAGCTATTCCTCTAGCCAAAGTATACTGGTAACTCCTCTAGGATAATATTTGCTTCCAGTTATAACTCCAGATAGTATTTGATCACTCCAGCTCCAATAGGAATAGTCCTTATCAGTTAGCCATGTAACGTGGGCTTTATCAGCATTCTTAGTGATATCGTCTGAATCAATGCCTAATATCTTTCTTGCAATAAACTGGCAAAGATATATTTTGCTAAGCCAGGAATTATTGCTAGTGGAGGATAACTTCCACCCCCCATCCTCAAATAGACAGGTACCCTTTACTAATATGGTATTGAAATGGGTTTTAAGAGCCTCTAGATAATCCTTGTATTTTCCATCAGAGCTTAAGGCTTCCATAGTCCCATTAAAGTATGGGAAAATAAGACCTTCAATAGCAGGGATTATTCTTGAATCAACATTTTCACCAATAACTGCAGGTATGAAACCTTCTTCTGTAAGGTTTTGAGTTATGGTAAAGGCACACATAACAGCGGCTTCCCCTGCCTCCTTAGATAAATCCAATAAGCCTAAAGAAGCAAATAGCTTTTCTAAGCCCAGGTATGAAGCCCAACATTTACCAGCCATATAAATATTGTTTCTAGACTGACCTAAGGAAGTGTCTAGGCTATCATAGGTGGTTATTTCTGCACCACCCTTTGTCCTACTACTATCTAAGGACATTATTCCATTTCTTCTATTTGAATCAGGATTATCACGATTTTGCATGCTTTTAAAGCATTCTATCAAGGTACTAATTCTAGTATTAAGATAGTGCTCATCTTTACTTTGGTTTATATAGACAAGGCTACAGCTTAGCCAGTTTACTAGTTGCTCATGACTCATCTGTGAGAAGCAACCATCTATTCCTGACCTTTCATAGGAGGAATAACCCTTTGGTGAAAATATATTTCCTACTCCCATATCATGGGTAAAGGTTAAGCCACCTTCATATAAGTTGTTATCACCAGGAAAGCTAACCATATCATAATAGGAATATCTATTAAGAAACATATCTAAAACATTTTTAACGGTCCAAGGATTCATTTTCATCTCGAAGAAGAGTTGATCTACTGTAAGATCTAAGGTATTTAACATTCTATATTCCCCTTCATTGATAAGCCATATTGGATCCTTTCCATCAGTTAATAGTTCCGAACATCCATAATAGCTTCTTAAGGAATGGCTTAACATGAATCTCTGATCCTCTGATAGTTTGGATGCTTTTAGATCTTCGTCATAAGCAATACAGGTCTCTTTAAGCAGTTGAAAGTTATCTAAGGCAAATCTTCCAACTTCATCAATGTTTTTGAATAGCTTTGTATAATAATAATGGGTATCAATACCACAGGTAGCTTGCCCATCTCTAAAAAAGCATATTGCAAATCTAAAGGTAAGTTTTTGACCTGGGAGGACTTCAACTATTAGAAGACCGGTATTGCCAAGACCACAACTTAAGTTCTCTTCTAAGGTTTCCCCTAGTATAGCTTCAGCTGAAAAGCCAATGGCAGATTTAGCAGTTCCCATTGAAGACACGATTGCAGTATTAGGACCTTGTCCAATACCTACAATAGCTTTAGTTTTCATATGCCTCATGGAGAAATAAGGATCACTACCATCATAGCCCAAAAATCCTTTTCTTGATTTTGTTCCATTTAGGTTATCAATGGTAAGCTCTGCGATTATAGCGGGTAATAGGGCTATTTTAAGTTCGTCTACACTAGAGGTTTTAGGATCAGGTATGGATCTTATTTGAGAATAAATGCTTAGATCCAAATCGCTGCTTTTAAACTTATCTATACAAGCTTCAAATTCTCTTTCTATTTTACTTTTAGGGATAGGAATTAGTAGGGCTTCAACTTCTTTATCTGAGCTTTCTAAATCATATCTTTTTCGTTCATCCTCACCAGTTTCATAAAAAGGAAAGACATCAAACTTAGAGTCAGTATTTTCAATTCCAATATATACATTTGTATCTGCAGGCTTTGTAAGGCCAAGGCCAAGACCTCCCTTTGCACCAGGAAAGCCCAAGGTAAAGCTGGAGAAAGCCCCTATAGGTGAATGATGTGCGTTAAAAAGAATATTTTCCATGGATAGTCCCCCTATTCTGTTGTTAATATAATAATAAACTTAAATTGCATTTTTATCTGGACAAATATATGTAACATATAGACACAAGTTGACTAATCCTTAGCTTTTTCTACTCTAAGTAGCTTTCCCTTTATTAGGTTAGTTTGCAAAGCTTTAATTACATAGTCCCCTTTTCCATCTAATATATCTACATTTGAATAATTATCGTAAATATTGATTATACCGATATTTTCCGGGGAAATCCCCTCTAAGCTAGTTAAGGCTCCAACAATATCCACAGTTCTTAACTTCTTCTTTTTTCCAGCATTTATATATAGCTTTGTAATTTCTTTATTAAAGAGTGACTCCTTTAAAGGATGCTTTATTGAAATATTTTCTTTGTAGAATTTCTTACCAGCATCAAAATCAACACTCATGGGAGGAAGAGTTTTTGGTATTTCAAAGCCTATATAGGTTTCAATCTGGGTTAAATATTTCATTTCATAGGGAACTACTAAAGTTATAGCCACCCCAAAATTACCAGCTCTTCCTGTTCTTCCTATTCGATGTACATAAGTTTCAACTTCAAAGGGCACATCATAATTTATTATATGGGAAATAGCCTCTACATCTATTCCTCGAGACGCAACATCCGTTGCCAATAAAAAAGTAAAACTACCTTTTTTAAATTCCTCCATAATATTGGTTCTGTCCTTTTGTAACATTCCTCCATGTAGAATTCCTATAGATTCAAAGTTCTTTTTCATATGGGCATAAAGATTTTCTATATTAGCCTTAGTATTACAAAAAATTATTGAGCTAGTAGGCCTTTTATCAAAAATAATAGTTTCTAGGAGCTTATATTTATTATTATCCTGACATAAATAGCATTCCTGGTCTATATAAGTTAAAGGTTTATCTGGTTCGATCCTAATACTAATTGGTTCCTTCATATATTTTTGACATAGTTCTTGAATTTTCTCTGGTAAGGTAGCAGAAAAAAGCAAACTAACCCTATCCTTTGGTAATTTATTAAGTAAGGCTTCCATTTGATCAATAAAACCCATACTTAGCATTTTATCTGCTTCATCAATTATTAAATATTTAAAACTAGAAGGGTCAAGTATCCCTCGTTCAATTAAGTCTAAGGTTCTTCCTGGAGTACCTACTACCATATTAACTCTTTGTTTAAGTTCGGCTTTTTGGAGCTTTACAGGTTGCTTTCCAAAAATTGCTACAGTCCTAAGTCTTTTATATCTTCCTATATTAATTAAGACATCTTTAACTTGAAGACATAGCTCCCTTGTTGGGGTGAGTATGAGGGCTTTAAGCTCCTCCTCTACTTGAATATCTTGGCATAGAGGAATACCGAAGGCAGCGGTTTTCCCACTGCCTGTCTGAGATTGAACAATCAAATCTTGCTCCTTAAGTAAAAGGGGTATTACCTTATCTTGAACCTTAGTAGGGGTAATAATATTTAGAGTATTTAGTGCCTTTAATATATCTTCACTCAAATTATATTCATTAAAAAATTCCATGCTAACACCTCAATCTTATTAATTATCTGTATAATATACTATGCCTAAAGCACCAGGACCAACATGTACACCAATTATTGGACCAATTGGACATATATCTATGGAGATGCCAAGGATTTTTTCCAATTTATCAGCTAAAGCTCTTCCTTCTTCTTCACAATTTATATGATGGATTATAATTCCTCCTATTACCTTATCCTTTATATCATCTAAAGTAGCACTTATCATGGTAGAAATAGCCTTTTGTTTGTTACGGACCTTTTGAAAAACTGTGGTGGTTCCCTCTGAAACAGTTAAAATAGGTTTTATAGATAATATGCTTCCTATGAGTGCAGAGGCACTACCGATTCTTCCACCTTTTTTTAAATACTCTAAGGTATCCGGAACAAATAAAAATCTACTTTGGCCAATTACTTTTTTGGCGGTAGCTACAATCTCCTTAAAGCTTTTACCTATGTAAGAGGCTTTGGCTGCTGCCAAGGCTATAAATCCAAGTTGCATACAATTGGATAGAGAATCAATTATTTCAATTTTTGCTTCTGGATACTTTTCAATTATCATATCCTTTACAAGATTAGCACTAGAATAGGTTCCACTCATTTTTGAAGATATGAATACGCCAACAATAGAAGATTCTTCTAGAATGATTTTTTCAAATACCTTATACATTTCCTCAAGTGAAGGTTGGGAAGAGGTAGGTATAACTTTGCTTTTACTCATTTTTTCATAAAAGGTTGAAGTATCTAGGTCAACTTCACGGATGCTTTCTCCGTCCATAAGTATATTAAGAGATACAATCTCAATTTCATATTTCGCAAGTAGTTCCTTTGGTATATAGGAAGTACTGTCGGTTACAATCTTAGTTTCCACAATCTTAACCTCCATTTATAAAATTATATAAATTTATATTGGCTAATTTATTTCATTTGTGAATATATTATACTATAATAAAAAAAGATAGTATAGAAGGTTAGAAACAATTAACTTTGTCAAGATTATATATAAAACAATTAATAGATTTGGTGATGGTGTAAATGCTTAGATTAAAACTGAAAATAAAGAATAAAAAAAGAGCGAAAATAATATTGATCGTTATATTAGTAGCCTTTATTCTAGTGAATTCCGTAGGTATATATGCTGGAAACTACTATTATGAGAAGATATGTAAGTTAGAAATAAACAGAAATTTAGATATGGAATATTATATAAAAAGTTTCGATTATAAAAGGTTCAGCACGCTGCAGACCTTAGATGTAAATATAAAATCTAATTTTGGCTATACTCTTTCAGGTACTTATATATTAAATCCTGTAGCTACTAACAATACAGTAATTGTGGTTCATGGAATCACAGGTAGTAGATGGGAGGCTATGAAATATGAAGATATGTATCTTGATATGGGCTTTAATGTTTTAGTTTATGATTCTAGATATCATGGCTTATCTGGTGGAGAGAATATAACCTTAGGGTTTTTTGAAAAATATGACCTAGATAATGTAGTAAAGTACCTAAGGGAAGCATCGTCTACTTGTGTCATTGGAGTTCATGGGGAATCAATTGGAGCAGTTACCGCCCTCCTTCAAGCAAAGCTTGATCAAAATAACCACAATGTAAGCTTTTATATTTCTGATTGCGCTTATTCTGATTTAACAGAGCTATTATCAAGTAAATTATCCGGAGGGTATATGCCTAACTCTGAATTTTTTGCAAAGGTTATATTGTTTTATGGCAATTTAGTAGCTCTTAAAAAATCCGATTTTTCAATATACGCAGTATCACCTATTAAGGTAATAAAGGACATTAGCACCCCTATAATGTTTATTCATGGTTCAAATGATACTTTTATACCAGCAAGTATGTCCCTTGAATTATATATGGAGAAAAAAGGAGAGAGATATATTTACATTGCTCCTAATGCAGAACATGCTATGTCCTATTTCACTGATAAAATTGAATATACTGCTAAGGTGAAAGAATTTCTAACTAGTATTAAAATAATAAAAAATGATGGTAGCATGATAAAAAGTCTTAATGACAAATAGCATATATGGTATAATAATAGAAATTATATGTTAAGGGGGTAGCCTTTGTGAAGCTGAAGGATACAATACTTAAGGACTTAAATAATTCAATAATTCCAAGCTATAACAGATATATAATTCAAAAGGTATATTTTTTAGATCTTTTGGAGGAACTTAAAGAGGAGGGTTACATAGATTATAACATTGTAAAAGATAATTTTCCGCCCTTTTCTGGAGAGCCTAAAGAAATAAAGCTTACAGAGAAAGGCTTAAACAAAGTAAATAAGTAATAACATTAAGAAACCTTCAATTATGAAGGTTTTTATTTTTTTATTTAGAATGTACAGATATTTGTAAATTAATCGTAACAATATTGTAAGAAATTTGTAAGATTTTATTAACAAGTATATTAAGGACATTTTGTAACATTATGGTATGATGATAGAGTAAGCAGTATAAGGGGGCTATTAAATGATAATTGAGAGAGTAATAAATACTGTAAATAGAAAATATAGAAAACCAATAGTAATTATAGTGCTAATCAGTACTGCAGCCATAATCCTAGCCTGCTGTTTATTTAATGGGTTTACTCACTTAAAAGACAAGCTTAAGGAGAGTTCCTCTTATGAATACAAATATAAAAGTCTTCTTAAGGAATATAATTCAATGGCTCCCTTTCAAGGATTAAATGATAGCTTAGAAGCGAAGAACGAAACCATGATTACCGATAATTCAATTGCAGAAGCAGAAATTCCAAGCTATAAGTCCAAGGTGGAAAACAATAATAATTATTACACCTTTTTTAATGAGGAGGAAGCTGGGAAAATAAAATATATAAGCGCTGCTTATGGAATAAGTCTTACTTTCCCTGTTTCTTGGGAAAACAAGTTACTTATAGAAGAAATATCAAATAATCAAGACTACAAAGGAGCTATTTTGATTAATATATATGATAAAAGAGTTTGGCCTAAAGATGGATTATTCTTTACGATTTACATATTCTATTCAAAAGAAAGTTATAATTTAGCAGAACCCTCCCTTGCAGCCTCAGCTAGTGCCTATAAGCTTTATGATAACGGAAAAAAGGTTATAACATGTGTTCAGTTTCCTGAGGTGGAAAAAGATATGCAGGATATGGCTTTGATAAATGATGCTAAAGACATGGCAGCTCAGGTGTATAGTATAGTTAAGACTTTGAAGGTGATCAATTGAAGGTGGCATATAATCACAAAAGGGAAATGGAAGTTGAGAGAGTTAGCAATTTTGATATTAAAAAGAAAAAGAAACATATATTAATTTTCATTATAATCCTAGCATGCCTTTTTATAAGTAACGAAGCCTATAAAATTTTTGATAGCTATAGAAATCTTTCTAAAAAGTACAAAGTCAGTTCTCCCTTTAAAGACAAATATAAAAAGCTAACAAAGAAATATGATGAGATTGTGCCTTACAAACAGCTTTATTCTGAAACTGAGCTTACAAATCAATCTCTTACTCTTAAGAATAATGACTTAAATAATACTCTTAATGAATATAAAAGTACCATCGAATATTCGAATAGAATTACAGCCTTAATGGAGGATGATAAAGGTGATTTGATATATAGAAGCGGTAGATATGGTTTTAGCCTAACTTTTCCCGGTACCTGGAAAAATAAATTTATTATATCAGAAGAAAATAATAATAATAATATGATGGATATGGGTGAGGGTCGGATAAATATTACATATAAAAATTCTGAGATCAGCACAGAGACGAATTTTACTTTTGATATCCTAATTTATAGCTCGCGCGAGTATTGGGACAATTTAGACCCAAATTATATGTTTATGTTGCAGGTTAATAAGATTTATCAAAAGGGAGAAAAGACCATAGCCTATTCAATACCTTTTGAATCTGAAAATGATCCAAGTATTAATAGCAATAAGGCTTATCAAGACATGGCTAGCGAAGTTAAAAGCATAGTTAAAACCATAAAAGCAATAAATTGATTTGTTATATTTTTGTAACCATTTTATTAAGGATATTATGTAACATAGTGGTATAACTATATTATTATCGCGATAAGAGGTGAGGGTATGCTATATTTAGAAAAGAAACCAATAATAAGATCAAAGTTAAGATTATATATTGGCAAGAAATTATATTCACTTAAAAGGCATGGCCAGTGGTATTTACCAGGTAGAAGCTACGCTAAAGAAATAAATAATAATACATATGATTTTTCTGTATTTTCTCATAGAACACCTCTTTTAAGAAAACTTAAGGATGTAGATATGTATCTTCAATATAACAAAATTACAAATCTTAAGCTTGCCATAAAAATGCTTAATAATATTGTTTTAAAACCTGGAGAAACCCTCTCTTATTGGAAGCTGATAGGGAAGCCTACATATAAAAAAGGATACTTAGAAGGACTTGTCTTATGCCCTGATGGAAGCTTTAAATCCGGTATCGGTGGAGGATTATGTCAGCTATCTAATTTAATATATTGGATGACTCTTCACACTCCTTTAATTGTTACTGAAAGACATAGGCATAGCCATGATGTATTTCCTGATGAAGATAGAAAGCAACCCTTTGGCACCGGAGCGACTTGCGCTTATAATTCATTAGATCTTCAGATATACAATGGCACGGATAGTGAATATCAGCTTGTTTTATACTTAAGCGAAGATCACTTAAATGGGGAGTGGAGGAGTAATAAAGATGCTATTTATTCTTACCTTATATATGAAAAGGAACACTATATTACAGCAGGATGTTTTGGAGGGTATGTAAGAAATAATTCAATATACAGGAAAGTATTTCAAGAGGGGTTTGGCGAACTTAAGGAAGAGTTTATAACTGAGAATCATGCTTATATGCTTTATTCACCTATACTCGCAGCAGGAATTGAATAAAGGGCTTAAATTGATATAGATACTAGAATATTTAATAGGGGGCATAAACAATGGTGGAAAGAGTAAATAAATTTGGAATAAAAAATTGGAAAAAAACCTTTTTAATAATATTATTAACCCTAGTTTGTATTTTTATTATTTATAGAAGTTTTGGTGTTCTTAACGATTATAATAAACTTAAAAGTAAATACTTGACTAGCGCTTCTTATGAAAAAAAATACAATTCCCTATTACCCTATAAAAAACTGTATCAGGATACAAATATGGTAAATAAAGCTCTTGCTTCCACTAATACTGAGCTAAGCCAAAACCTTGCTAAATATAGCTATATTATAGGAAATGGTAATTGCTATGTAAATTTCAAAGAGGAGGAAGCAGGGAAAATAAAGTATTTAAGTAACAACTATGGAATAAGTCTTCTTTTCCCACCCTCTTGGAAGAATCAATTTATGATACAAGAAACGTCCTATAATGAATCCAACCTAAGTCCTATTACTATTAAAGTTTTAAATAGACATTCCTGGTATAGTGGTAATGGAGGCGTAATTTTCTATATTTACATCTTTAATTCTAAAGACAATTGGAATACGGTAGGTAAGTCAATTGGAGATGCAATCGGAATAACTAAGCTTTATGAGGAAGGTGAAAAGGTGATAGCCTATGCACTACCCTCTAATGTACAATATAATGAAGATGAGGACTTGAAAAATAATTATCTAGATATGTCCAGCTATGTGGAAAGTATCGTTAAAACTCTTAAAGTGATAAATTGATAATATTTAAGTTTATTGTCAATAATATGGCTGAGGTGACAAATATGAGAGTACCAAACCATATTGGAATAATACCTGATGGGAACAGAAGGTGGGCAGTTGAAAGGGGTATGACTAAGGATAAGGGATATGATTCTGGGATAGATCCAGGGTTATTATTGTTTAAGATATGTGAAAGCTTAGGGATAAAAGAAATGACCTATTATGGCTTTACCTCTGACAATACTAAAAGACCTAGGGAACAAAGGGAGGCTTTTACTAATGCCTGCATTCAAGCAGTAAATTTACTATCAAAGGAAAATGCAGAGCTACTAGTGGTAGGTAATAAGGATTCTGAAATGTTTCCAGCAGAGTTAAAGGAGTTCACCCAAAGAAGAAAATTTGGAGAGGGTGGACTCAAGGTGAATTTTTTAGTTAATTACAGCTGGGAGTGGGATTTAAATAATTTAAAACAGGCAGGTTTATCTAAGGGGAAAATTTCTGGAATGATAAATTCAAAGGATATATCAAGAGTTGATTTAATAGTGCGTTGGGGCGGAAGAAGAAGATTGAGTGGTTTCCTTCCGGTCCAGTCGATATATTCAGACTTTTATATAATAGATGATTATTGGCCTGATTTCAAAGTAGAACAATTTCATGAAGCACTTAATTGGTTCAATGCTCAGGATATAACTTTAGGTGGTTGATATTAACCAATATTCTAGGTACAATTATTGTATAGTTTTTTATTGGATATTCCGGGAGGCATTTATGGATTTTGATGAGCTAGGGTTCTTAGGTGAACAAATAGTGAATATTTCTCAAGCTATATATGTAGAAAATATAGAAGCATTTGATTTGTGCTATGCTTTGAATAAATTTGCGCAAGAGTTAAAGTTTCTGTTTATTATTAATAAAGAAGATAGTCAGGAGGTAGCAGCTTCCTGTCTTTTCGTTAAGGTGCTAAACGGATTTCAATCATCAGTTTTATTATATAAGTATGGACTATCGGTTGAAGGACGAATAATAATAAGAACCGTTCTAGAGTCGGCTTTTATACTTAAGGCTATTTGTGATAAGAGGGAATATGCACAAGATTTTATTGAGATTGACAACAAAGATAGAGAAAGATTTGGTAAAGCAATAAATGATAAAAGGAATGAGGATATATTTAAAGCTATAAAGGGAGAGATACCTGAATACTTATATGAAAATTTGAAAAAAGAAAATAGAGAAAAGGGCATAAAAATGATTTCGGTGGAGGATTGGGCGAAAAGGGCAGATCTAGAAGAATTTTATCAGTGTGCCTACAGATTATTAAGTATGGACATACATACTAATCCCAGGGCTTTAGAGATCTATATGAATCTTGATGAAAACAAAAAACTGATAAATATAGTTACCTCCCCTATCACACAAGGAATAAATGACAATTTGATAATAGCATCTAGTATATTATTGACCTCTATCGAGAGCTTAAGTAAGCTTTTCTCCTTTGATAAGTTCAAGGATATTGAAAATTTTGAAGACAAAATAGAGTATCTATCAAATAAATATTTATAATAGAAATTAGGATTTTTCTATTTATAAATACTTTAGCCTGACTGCTCAGATTTATATTGAATTTAAATATTATATAGAAATAATATAGTAAATAGATGCATGTAAACGGTATAAATTGGTTATGAAAGATGGCCATGCCTTTACAAATTATATTATTAATGATAAAATTATGTCGACAAATAGGGCGATTATAGCCTTTAATAATAAAGGAGGAAATTTCATATGTCTAGATCTAAACAATCAATGGATGCTAATACAGCAGCTGCACATGTAGCGTATGCTTATACTGAAGTAGCTGGTATCTATCCAATCACACCATCAAGTCCAATGGCTGATCTTGTTGACCAATGGTCTGCTGCAGGACAGGAAAATATTTTTGGTAACCAGGTTAAAGTTGTTGAAATGCAGTCTGAAGCAGGTGCTGCCGGAACTGTTCATGGTTCACTTGCTGCAGGTGCACTTACTACTACATTTACAGCATCGCAAGGTCTTCTTCTGATGATTCCAAATATGTACAAGATTGCCGGCGAACAGCTTCCTTGCGTATTTGATGTATCTGCTCGTACCGTTGCAACACAATCTCTAAACATTTTCGGTGACCATAGTGATGTATATGCTTGTCGCCAGACAGGTTTCGCAATGCTCGCTGAGACAAATCCTCAGGAAGTTATGGACTTAAGCCCTGTTGCACATCTTGCTGCACTTGAAGGCAAAGTTCCATTCATAAACTTCTTTGATGGATTCCGTACATCCCATGAAATTCAGAAAATTGAAAAATGGGATTATACAGATCTTAAAGAAATGTGCAACATGGATGCTGTTAAGGCTTTCCGTGAACATGCATTAAATCCAGAACACCCAGCTATGCGTGGTTCTCATGAGAACGGAGACGTTTTCTTCCAGCATCGTGAGGCTTGTAATACAGTTTACAATGAATTACCAGCTATTGTTGAAAAATACATGGCTAAGGTTAATGAAAAATTAGGGACAAACTATGATTTATTCAACTACTACGGAGCTCCTGATGCTGACCGTGTCATCATCGCTATGGGATCTTTCTGTGACGTAGCTGAAGAAGTTATTGATTACTTAACAGCTAAAGGCGAGAAAGTCGGACTTGTTAAAGTTCGTTTATATCGTCCATGGGTATCTAACGGACTTCTTAAAGTTCTTCCTAAGACAGCTAAGAAGATTGCTGTTCTTGACCGTACAAAAGAGCCAGGTGCATTAGCTGAGCCTCTTTATCTTGATGTTGCTGTAACACTTCGTGAAGCAGGAATGAACGATGTTATTCTTTCTAATGGCCGTTACGGACTTGGCTCTAAGGATACTCCACCTTCATCTGTATTTGCTGTATTTACAGAACTTTCAAAAGATGCTCCTAAGTCACGTTTCACACTGGGTATCCTAGATGATGTTACCTACTTAAGCTTACCAGAAATTAAGCCAGCTCCTATTACATCTGCTGTGGGTACAGTAGAATGTAAGTTCTGGGGTCTTGGTGGCGATGGTACAGTAGGTGCTAACAAGAACTCTACAAAGATCATCGGTGACCACACAGATAAATATATTCAGGCATATTTCCAGTATGACTCTAAGAAGACTGGTGGTATTACAATTTCCCATCTTCGTTTTGGTGACAAGCCAATCAGAAGCCCATATTACATCAACCAGGCTGACTTTGTTGCATGCCATAACCCATCATATGTTATTAAAGGGTTTAAGATGGTTCAGGATGTTAAACCAGGCGGAATCTTCATGATTAACTGCCAGTGGTCTGATGAAGAACTTGATTCTAAACTTAATGCTGCTGCAAAGAAATATATTTCAGATAACAACATTCAGTTATACACAATCAATGCTATTGATAAAGCGGTTGAAATTGGTATGGGTAAACGTACTAACACTATTCTTCAGTCTGCATTCTTTAAATTAGCAAAGGTTATGCCAATTGATACTGCTATTGATTTTATGAAAGCTGCTGCTAAGAAATCCTATGGTAAAAAGGGCGATGCAATCGTAGAGATGAACTACAAAGCAATTGCTGCTGGGTTAGATGCTCTACACAAAGTTGAAGTTCCAGCGACTTGGTCGAGTCCAGAAGCAGATGCTCCTGAAGCAGAGCTTATAGGTCTTAAAGAGACTGTTAAGATGGTTAAGAACCTAATGAATCCTATCGGATTAATGGATGGGGACAGCCTTCCTGTATCTGCATTTATAAATAATGCAGACGGACAGTTCGAACTTGGTGCTACTGCATATGAAAAACGTGGTACAGCCGTATCTGTTCCAGAATGGGATCCAGAAAAATGTGTTCAGTGTAATACCTGTGCATTTGTATGTTCACATGCTACTATTCGTCCATTCATGCTAAACGAAGCTGAAGTAAAAGCAGCACCTTCAAATATTAAGTTTGCTGATACAAAGCCAAAGGCTAGCGAATATAAATTTACAATGAGTGTAACTCCTCTTGACTGTATGGGTTGTGGCGAATGTATTACCGTTTGTCCTGCAAAGGCTATCAAAATGGTACCTCAGGAAACACAGCTTGAAGAACAGCCAGTATTCAATTACTTAGTTGCAAATGTAAGTAAGAAACCTGGAATGCTTGCTGATACTACAGTTAAGGGCTCTCAGTTCAATCAACCTCTTCTTGAGTTCTCAGGGAGTTGTGCAGGGTGTGCTGAAACAACTTATGCTCGTATACTTACTCAACTTTTTGGTGAGCATATGTATATTTCAAATGCTACAGGATGTTCTTCAATCTGGGGTGGTCCTGCTGCAACTTGTCCTTATACAGTAAATAAAGATTCCAAGATGGGCCCTGCATGGGCAAACTCCTTATTCGAAGATAATGCAGAGCATGGGTTTGGTATGTTTCTTGGACAGAAGACACTTCGTGAACAGGTTATAGCTAAAGTTGAGAAGCTTGTTGCTTCTGAAAAAGCATCTGACGAATTGAAAGCTGCTGCTAATAAGTTTATCGAAACAAAAGAAAGCACAAAAGAAAACACTGCTGCGTCTGAAGCATTCCTTGTTGAATTAGAAAAATCAGCGCTTGTAGATAGTGATCTTTCTAAAGAAGTTCTTGAAAAGAAACAGTACTTGGCTAAGAAGTCCGTATGGATTCTTGGTGGAGATGGTTGGGCATATGATATCGGGTTTGGTGGACTTGACCATGTTCTTGCTTCAGGTGAGAATGTAAATGTTATGGTATTCGATACAGAAATGTATTCAAATACAGGTGGACAAGCGTCTAAGGCCTCTAACATCGGTGAAGTTTGTCAGTTCGCTGCTGCTGGTAAAGATATTGGTAAGAAGAGTCTTGCTGAAATCGCTATGAGTTATGGTTACGTATATGTAGCACAGATCGCTCTTGGTGCAAATGCAGCTCAGACTGTTAAAGTTATTGCTGAAGCAGAAGCTTATAAGGGACCATCCTTAATCATTGGATATGCCCCTTGTGAACTTCATGGAGTTAAAGGCGGTATGAACCACTGCCAGGATGAAATGAAATCAGCTGTTAAAGCTGGATACTGGAATCTCTTCTCCTTCAATCCTGCACTTAAGGCAGAAGGAAAGAATCCATTTGTTCTTACATCTAAACCAGGTGATGGAACTTATCAGGCATTCTTAAATAACGAAACACGTTACAGTAGTTTAACACGTTCATTTCCAGAACGTGCAGTACAATTGTTCAAAGCATCTGAGAAAGCTGCAGCAGATCGTTATGACCATCTGTTAAGGCTGGTAGAGCTTTATAAATAATTATAGACACGGGTTCGGTTTTGAGTTGCATATATATCAATTAGCACTTCAAATACTATGTATTTTAACAATAGAAAAAGCAGAAGGTTTAGCACAAACCTTCTGCTTTTTATTATCTTATAATATTTAGTAAAATCTAAAATATTCAACTTCAATTAATTCTGATTTTAATTCATTTCAAATTCTTTTTTTTGTCTTAACCCTGATAATCAAGCCAATTATAAGTCCAATCGACGCAGGAAAAAACGCAAAAAACAAGACTATCCAATCAAATGAACTAAAACTAAATACTACAGATGGTATTATTGCACCTAAAAGACCAATAAATACTGGATAAATCCAAAATAGATAACCTTTTTTCACGCTAATGATAAGCGAAGCAATCAGAGTAGTTAAAGGCATTATCATGTAAAAATTAAGTACACAATAGCTCATTTCATCACCCGCAGGAAGAAATACTCCCTGGATATAAATTGCCAAAAAAATTAATGCAGAAACACCATAACATATTATCGAAATTATTTTCGATGAATTATTACTTTTCATGATTCATCCTCCTTGAAATAAAATAGTCTCTTGGTATTAGCCGAGTGTTGTGTATATCCTTTCTAGGTTCCTATAAGCCTTATTTTTTCATAAATCTATCACCTTTCAATTAAATTTTCATACTAAAGATATATTTACAAGCAAACTGTAGGATCTTATTATACAAATTATATAGACTAATGAAAATAATTTACAGATTAGTAATATTAATGGTTAATAATGACAATAATAAGGTGATTAGCATAATAGCTAATACACTAATTACTTTTTAAACTACTTGATATTACAAAATTAATTTGCTATAATAAAAAAGCATTGTTAAGACAAGATGCTTTTCAACGTGTCTCTTAGTTTCTAGAGGAAAAGTTGTAAGTAGTCTAAAGTCCTTGATTTAACTATGTTATGTGGAGAGATGTCCGAGCGGCTTATGGAGCACGCCTGGAAAGCGTGTGAAGGGGAAACTCTTCCGGGGGTTCGAATCCCCCTTTCTCCGCCAGTTGATCTTTCCGTGCTAGATGGGGAGCCAGCGGTGCCCTGTACCTGCAACCCGCTTCAGCAGGGTCGAATTCCTCGCCTAGGCATAGGCCTGTAGGGTCTGACCTATATAAGTGGCGTTGAGAGTTGGGTTCTACGCAACGAAAATTCATGAACCCCGTCAGATCCGGAAGGAAGCAGCGGTAAGTGAAACCTTTTGTGTGCCGTAGAGCAGCCTGATTTGAGCTAACTGTATAGGTAACGCTTATATGCTTCATGTCAAAGCGAGGTGCACGGTTTTCAAAAAAGATACTTAAGAGTCGTAATAGACTCTTTTTTTTTACATTTTATAATATACGTTCTAAACTGAACAGGGACATACCAGCTGATTCTAAATCGAAAAGTAAAGGTTTTTCCATATGATAATATTTTATTATAAGAGTCTGTTTGCCATTGCTGGTATGTCCCTGAAATGAATCATCTTTATTATCGGTGGAGAAGGATAACTAAAAGAATTATCTTCTATTTAAATAATATTGTTTTTGCATTATAATTAATTGGAGGTGAAATAAATGGCATATACTGCATTATATAGAGAATGGAGACCTAAAAGCTTTGAAGATTTAATAGGTCAGGAGCATATAAAGGTTACATTAAGAAATCAAATGAGCACAGGAAGGATAGCACATGCTTATCTTTTATGTGGAACAAGGGGAACTGGAAAAACTACAACCGCTAAGATAATATCAAAAGCTGTTAATTGTCTTGATCCAAAAGATGGAGATCCCTGCAATAAATGTGCTATGTGCTTAAGCATAAATGCAGGTACAGCAATTGATGTTACAGAGCTTGATGCAGCCTCCCATAATGGAGTAGATAAGATAAGAGATATAATTGAGGATGTCCAATACCCTCCCCAGGAAGCAAAATTCAAGGTGTACATAATAGATGAGGTTCATATGCTTTCCATTGGAGCTGTGAATGCATTTTTAAAGACACTAGAAGAGCCGCCTGAGAAGGTGATCTTC
The DNA here is from genome assembly GCA_036507955.1 of Clostridiaceae bacterium. Classification (GTDB taxonomy): domain Bacteria; phylum Bacillota; class Clostridia; order Clostridiales; family Clostridiaceae; genus DATCIH01. The sequence continues at coordinate 17,957 of DATCIH010000100.1, forward strand.
ATACTTGCTACCACTGACCCTCAAAAGCTACCAATTACCATAATATCTCGCTGTCAAAGATTTGATTTTAGGAGAATAAAAAGTAGTGATATATTTGATAGATTAAGAACTATGGTTCAAGAGATAGGGGTTTACGCTGAAGATGAAAGCTTAAAGCTAATAGCAAGAATGTCTGATGGGGCTATGAGGGATGCACAAAGCATATTAGATCAAGCAATATCTATGGGGGATGGTAATATTGAATATAATGAGCTTTTAGACATGCTTGGGCTAGTTACAAATGATAATATGCTAAAATTATCTGATAGTATCATAGATAAAAATATTGAAGTTGCAATAAAGCTTGTGGATGAAATAATCTTTGGTGGTAAAGATGTATATACCTTTATTAGGGATATGACAATACATTTAAGAAATTTGATGATGGTGAAAATAAGCCAAAAGCCTGAGGATATAATAGATATGTCTTTAGAGAATATAAAGCTATTACAAGATCAAGCTCAAAAGATAAGGATTGAAGAGATAATGAGAGATATAAGAATCTTTCAAGAGGCAGCGGAGCAATCTAAATGGAGTAAGCAAAGTAGAATATATTTAGAGCTTGCAATACTAAAATGTTGTAAGGTGGAATATGATACATCTAAAGAGGTAATGCTTATGAGGTTAAACAAATTGGAGGAAGCCATGAAAAGTGGCGAGATATCAGTATCCTGCGAGGCGATTATACCTAGATATGTGGAGGTTGAAAAAGGTTCAAAGAATTCAGGACTGGAGGAAATAGTTATTAAGCCTAAGGAGGAATTTAATCCAACTTCTGGCTTAGATATAGAAAAAGTAAAGAAAAAGTGGAAGGATATACTGGAAACAATTAAATCCAGGCATCTTATGGTTTTGTATGCCTCTCTTATGACTGGTGAACTTTTGACCTGCCAAGGGGGAATTATTGAAATTAAGTTTAGCAAGGACTATTCCTTTAGTAAGCAAAGACTAGATAGAGAAGATAATAAAAAAATTATTGAGGGTATTTTTTCTGAGGAACTAAAGGAAAGTATTAGAATAAAATATATTGTGGAGAAGGAAATTGTTAATACTGACACTAAGGAAGCAAGATTAAAAGCGACCTTTGGAGAAGATATTGTGGAAATTCTCGATGAATAACTTATCTTGTGGAAAACAGTATTAAAATGTTATATAATTAAATATATGCTTTAATTTTATTAAAAGATTTTTTATACTAGGAGGTATTGTAATGGCTAAAGGTGGTTTCCCAGGAATGGGAGGAGGAAATATGAATAATCTTATGAAACAGGCTCAAAAGTTTCAGCAACAGATGGAAGACATGCAAAAGGAGCTTGATGGTAGGAAGTTTGAAGCTACAGTAGGTGGTGGAGTTGTGAAGGTAATTGCATCAGGAAAAAGGCAAATACTTGAAATAAATATAAAACCAGAAGCGGTTGATCCTGATGATGTAGAAATGCTAGAGGATTTAATATTAACTGCTTGTAATGATGCTTTAAATAGAGCAGAAGAAGAAACAGCAGCAGAGATGAAAAAATTAACTGGCGGAATTAGTATGCCAGGGTTATTTTAGTTATTAACAATTTGAGGTGAACGATTTGGAATTTTATCCCATAGTAATAGAGAAGCTTATAGAAGAATTTGCTAAGCTTCCGGGTATTGGCTATAAGACTGCTCAAAGACTAACTCTCCACGTTTTGAATTTACCAGAAAATGAGGTGAGAGGGTTCGCTAGAGCTCTTGTTCAGGCTAGAGGTACTGTAAAGTACTGTTCTATCTGCGGTAATTATACGGAAAAAGATCCTTGCTCAATATGTAGCAATCCGAATAGGGATCAGAGCATAATATGTGTTATAGAACAGCCCAAGGATATAATGACCATGGAAAAAGTAAGAGAGTTTAATGGAGTATATCATGTACTTCATGGCACCTTGTCCCCAATGGCAGGAAGAGGGCCTGAAGATATAAAATTAAAGGAACTTATAAGAAGAGTAAATACTGAGGTTAAAGAAGTTATAGTGGCAACAAACCCAAATATAGAGGGAGAGGCCACAGCAATGTATATTTCAAGAATACTTAAACCTTTAGGCTGTTTGGTCACAAGAATAGCACATGGAATTCCAGTTGGCGGCGATCTTGATTACGCTGATGAGGTAACTCTATCTAAAGCTTTAGAAGGCAGAAGGGAAATATGATTGACACAGATATATATATTAGTTACAATCTTAATTAGAAGTCCTCAGCTATGCTGAGTAATCAGAGGGAGTAATGAACTGAAATTTTCAGTTGTAAAGTCGTCAATACGGTATTATACCCGGTTTTACATGGAATCATGAGACTCTGTATTTATTAGTAAAGCAATGCTATATGGCATATGCTTTATTTATAAATGCAGAGTCTTTAATTATTAGGAGGGGAAAATGCAAAAGAAAGAATTAATAAGAAATCTTTTAGTATGGGTACTATTAGCTATAATATTTGACTTAGGAATATTATATTTTAAAGGATCAGAAAAGGCTCTTGAATTTGCTGGAGGATATGTAATTGAACAGAGCTTAAGTCTTGATAATCTGTTTTTATTTTTAATGATATTTTCAAGCTTTAAACTAAGTAAAAGCTATCAAAAAAGGGTTCTTAATTATGGAATCATTGGCGCAATTATTTTAAGATTCATATTTATTTTCCTAGGGGTAACAATTGTAAATGAGTTTCACTTTGTATTGTACATATTCGGGATAATATTGATTATTAGTGGGCTAAAGATATTTGCTCAAAAAGAAGAAGCTGATGTTAAAGATAGCAAAATACTAAAATTAATAAATAAGTGTATTCCAATCACGCATGAACTAGAAGGACAAAAGTTTTTTGTGAGACGAAATAAAATATTATATGCGACTCCTTTGTTTGCTATATTGATTTTGATTGAAGCATCAGATATTATATTTGCGATTGACTCTATCCCAGCAATCTTTTCTATCACTACAGATACCTTTATAATTTATACCTCAAACATATTTGCAATAATAACATTAAGAAATTTATATTTTATAATTGAGAGACTCCACAGCTCCTTTAAGTATGTGAAATATGGTGTGGCTATGATTCTTATTTTCACAGGTATAAAGCTTTCTATATTATTTTTCAAGATAGAAATTTCCATAGCTTTTTCTATCTTAAGTATAATAGCAATTTTGGCGATAAGCATACTCGTGTCCGTAGTTTACAACCCAAAGAGTGCTAAGGGCTTTACAAGGTAAAGTCTAAGGCTTTACAATGTAAAGGAGGATATTGATTGGACTAGCCGTTTAATATTTATTTTTTCTTCTTCTAGAGAAGAAGTTATTCGGCTAATTGAAGAATTTTGTTCATCTGTGGACGCATCAACTTCTAAGGCGATTGAAGATAATTCTTGTGTAATTATATATATATGTTCAATCGCTGCTACCACTTTATGCTTTATTTCGCTTACATCATCAAGATTTGATTTTATATTAATTATTTCTTTTATTAAAGTGTCTGCAGTTAATTTAATATTTGTGAAGGATTTCTCAGTGTTCACCATTGAACTATTGGCATCAAGGGCAGTCTTGACGCCTTCTTTCATATTATCTTTAGTTTCAAATATAGTTTTTGTAATATCATTTATGATAGAATATATTTCCTCAGAGGCTATTTTTGATTGATCAGCTAATTTCCTTATTTCAAAGGCGACTACAGAAAATCCCATACCTGCCTCCCCTGCTCTAGCAGCTTCAATTGAAGCATTTAAGGCTAATAAATTGGTTTTACTTGCTATTGCATTCATGGTAGTAACTATATTTCCTATTTCCTTTGATGAAGATAAAAGTGTATCAACATCCTTTGATAAATCTTTGATAAACTCATTGTTATTATCTAATTTACCACCCAAATCCCTTATTGAGGATATACCAATTTCATTAAACTCATTAAGCTCTTTAGTATTGTTCATAGTATTTATAGTCTCTAGAGAGAGGGCATCTATTTTCGACTCCAATTCCTTAGTTATTTCCCCACATATACGTATTTCTTCCATTTCTTTAGAAGTTCCGTTAGAAATATTTGAAACCGACATTGATATTTGACTACTAGCTTCTGATATATTATTTGAGGTATCAGATATATTTTCTGAGGCTTCCTCTAGTATTTTGGTCATATCTGTTATTTCTGAAATTAAACTCTTCATGCTACGAGTGGTTTTGTTCAAGCTATCAGAGATTTCTTGAATTTCGTCTCCGCTTGAAACATCACAATATACATTAAGGTTACCTTTTCCTACTTCTTTTATTGTAGAGGAAACAACTTTTATACTTTTAACCATTTTACTTATAAATAGATTAAAAACAAAAAAACCAACTATGATAAATATTAAGGTTGTTAAAAATATTACTGTGTCCACATTTCTAATAATATTTAAAAAGGTTGTTTCATCAATGGCTGAGAACCACATTCCAATAACCTTAGCATCCTTATCTTTTATTGGTATAAACTTACACTTATAGCTTTTCCCTGAAATCTTCAGGGTAGTTATGTATTCCTTTCCTTCTTTTAATACTGATTCCTTGATTAAATCCGTTAGAGGTATATTGGTTATCCTTTTATTTTTACTAATAGAGCTTGAAGAAATTAAAACATCCCCTCTAAATAAAGCGGCTACAGTACCAGTCTCGCTTGATACCTTGTCCACTACTATTGTATTAGTTTCCATAGGGAAATCCCCTCGATATAATTTCTTGTTTATAATAATGAAATCTCCAGGAAAAGACTGATTTAAAAAGGTTATACCTGTTTTAGAACCAACTAAGAGCTGTTGAGATTCATCGTTTAAAGCTATTTTACTAACTTGGCTGTTTGCTACAATTAAAATAACTAAGCCGAAACATGCAAATAAAACCACATATGCAGCGATCAGCTTATCCTTCAGTCTTAACTTAAATGGGTTTCTAATATTCTTCATATAATTAGTTTCTCCTTTAGTATATTTTTGTATAATGATTATAACAAAGGTGTGTTAATCTTATATTAAGAGGAGTTTAAGTTATCTGCGAATATCATCATTTAATGTTAAATATACTTAACATTAAAAATATAGCGGGTTAAATATGCTATTATAAGGTAACCAGTTATTTTAGGAGATGTATTATTATGATTAGTTATGTTGAGAAATCAGGATTAATGGAAAACACAGATCGACTTGATAGAATCTTAAAAAAGGCTGTAAAAGATAATTTAGATTGTGTAGTTTATGAAGGAAAGAAATGCCCAATTGTGATATATCATGGATTTGTACAAACTCTTATTGATGATAGATTCTTATATAGAATATTAATAAATTAATTGTAATATTTGGTAAATATTGAATATTAATCATACTTCCTGTCTACAATTAAACAGGAGGCGATATTTTGCGAATATTTAAAAATGATTATATGGTACATACTAAGGACGAATTAGAGCTCCTTAGCCAAATTGAAATTGCAAGGGTAACTTTAGACTCTGCTAGGAACTACTTTCAAATTGTGGTTGAACCTAGATTAATAGATTATGCTATATTTATGGAGGAAGCTGCCAGAATTAAGTATATGTATCTATTATTTGAAGCAAAGAAAAAAGGTATTGTAGTAAATGTAGCTAATATGCCTGATGTAATACGTGCAGTATAAGAAAAAATCAATATAAAACAAGCAATGAATTGCTTGTTTTTTTGCTAAATTATTTTATTGAAACTTTATGCTATAATTAGCATGTAACAATTTATAAAAGTATATACTATTAATAGTAGAAATTATCATAAAAATAGTTAAACATTATTTGGAGGTGAAATCATGGAATATGCAGTATATTTCCTATTAGCAGTAGTAGGGTTCTTTATTATTTTAAAGCTTTTTACTTGGCCTTTAAAAATTCTATGGAAAGTATTGTTGAATAGTATTATTGGACTTGTATTACTATTTGCATTTAACTTCTTGGGAGTGTATCTAAAAATGTCTATACCAATAAATATTCCTAATGTTCTAATAGCGGGTTTCTTTGGTATACCTGGACTTGCATTTTTACTTTTATTCATATACTTATCCTAGAGGTCTACATAGTGGCAAGTTGTAAAGAAAATAAGGAAAGTTCCCATGTAACTATTAATGAGTAAATTTGGTGACTGTGAATTATCACAGTCACGTTTTTTGAGTATATTGTTCGTCTCATCCGTGTTCATGTTTATAGCTTGTCTTATTTCTTTATGATATAATATTATCAAAGTGTGAGCTGCGAAGCGGCTCGCAGATAAGATTAAAGCTTTGGAGATGTAGTATGGTTATTTTTTTATATTTTGGTATTATTAGTGGCATATTGTTAATTCTATTTATGTATTTTTTGGATAACATAAAGATGAGATTAAAAAGGGTAGCGCCTAAGGACAAGGCTAAATATTTGAAGCATAAGTTGCCAATTAGGATTTTTATTGCGTGCCTAATGGTTATTTTTATTGCAAATATTGTTCCTGAAATTATTTGGCTTGTAGGGGAAAAGGAAAAAACTATTGGAAACAAAGTAATAGATAGTGCTACCTTAGATTTACTACCAGATGTATCAGGAGATTATTATCTTGGTAAAGAAATTGCAGACAATGAAAACATCTATGTGTTTAAGCTTTTAGGAACCCAGTATAGTGCTATGGAAAAAAGACTAGTAGTTGATACAGATACAGTTATTCTCGGCTATGGAGAGCAACCTAAATATGAAAATATTCAGGTATATAATAGGGTTAGGCTTAAAATTAATAAAACATCCCTTAAAGGGTTAGGAAGTAAAATCAGTTCTTTTTTACTTAGTCAAGTAAATGATATCTTTGTAGATAACTCTGGGTGGAAGGAATATTCAAATAATAAAAAAACAAAATTATTTATACCAAAGGATAGTATAATGGAAAACTATGGAGGACAAACTAAATAGGACCCAATCGAAATGAATGAAATAATTTATAAGGTGATGTTAATTGATGACTTATATAGTAGTATTGGTGGTAATTATTTTCTTGAGTGGACTAGCTTTTATTAATAATTATAAACCACATAAAAAGCTTCCAGAGGATGCTATTGAAGCATATTTAAAATACATAACAAAAAAGTGTACTATTAAAAACATAAGTAAACCTATAATTGAGGAGCAATATTTACATTATAAAGTAGTAAGTGTAGATATTTATAATTCTTTCAATAAAAATAATGGAAGAAGTGATGGGAAAAACTTACATTATTTCACTTTATTAAGTAATTCTAAAGGTTGGTATGTTTTTTTGGATTGTACAGAGTAATAATTTGTAGAAAAATATTAAAAAGTATATTGACAGAGTGAAACAAAGGTGATACTATGATTAAGCGTCGTAAGTGACGCAGGAAAAATCTGTTATGTAATAGTCCAATAAGCTATGAAAACAGACGGTCATTGAAAATTAAACAGAGGAAAATAAACTAAACCAGCAATTCATTATGGTTCTTAACAGAATCATGTATGAGAGTTTTAATAGCGAATCTTAATTAGGAAACTAAGAAAGACGTT
>DATCIH010000101.1:0-12434 GCA_036507955.1 Clostridiaceae bacterium
TCTAGCCTTAATTCAAAGGTCTTTTTTTCATATCCACATTTCGATTTGTTGGTGATAAATCAAGATATTATTGTAATAATTTTCGTATATTCATGCCTAACTTTTTGATTTCATTTTTTCATAGCTCACTTTACACAATCATTTCTACTATAATATTACAAAATAAATATGTAGATTTTATGAAGATTTTCATTTTCTACATAAAATCTACAAAACTTTTGATTATCATATATACTAGAAGGATAATATAATCTTCAAATAAAAGCTTAAGGGTGAGAATTGTGAATAATGTTTTAATAATTGAAGACGAAAAACAAGTTTCAGAAGTAATAAAGGCTTATCTTGAAAAGGATGGCTATAAAGTATATACGACTACAAAAGGTTTAGAGGGAATTGATATGTTTGGCAAAATCGATTTCAAATTGGTTATTTTAGATTTAATGCTTCCGGATATTGAGGGTGAAGAAGTTTGCAGAACATTAAGAAGGATCTCTGATGTTTATATATTTATGCTTACAGCTAAGGTAGCTTTAAATGATAAAATAGAGGGTCTTAACATGGGAGCTGATGAATATTTGGGAAAGCCCTTTAGTCCAAGGGAACTTACAGCTAGAGTTAATGCTTTATTTAGAAGGGTTTCTTTGGATAGCAATACTCTGAGCTTTGATGATGGGAAGCTTCAGGTAGATAAAGATAAGAGAACTATAAAATTAACTGGTAAGGAAATAAACCTTACTCCAAATGAATTTGATATTTTATATTCTCTCATAGCAAGTAAAGGTAATGTTTTAAGTCGAGAGCAACTTATTGATAGGGTTTTTGGAATAGATTTTGAGGGTTCAGACAGAACAGTTGATGTACATATAAAGAACATCAGAAAGAAAATAGAAGAGGACCCTAGGGCTCCTAAATATATTATAACTGTTACTAAGCTTGGTTATAAATTTGGTGGTGATATTTGATGCAAAGCGTTAGAAGAAGACTTAGCCTTATATTGATAGCTTGCACTATAGCAGCTGTTATATTATCTGCAGTATTTGTTAATATTACAATGAATAATACCTTTAATAAATATATGGTAGATGTGCAAAACCAAAGAAATGTTAGAATTGTTCAATATTTCGAGCAAATCTATAAGAATGAAGGCAAATGGACTAATAGCTCTGGTACAGAGCAAATGCATGAAGCCTATATGAGTGACTATTGTCTCACACTTTTAGATGCTAATAAAGATGTAGTTTGGGGTATGAACCCAAGTGATATTAGAAATACAACCACTACACATATGATGATGGGAGCGGGAGCCGGAAAAGGAGTTTATACCTCTAAAACCTTTGAAATAAAGGTAGAGGGTAAAATAGTTGGATATGCTTTGATTGGACAATATTATGCAGTGCTTTTATCTGAGCAGGACATTAATTTCAAGACTTCAATAAATAAAGGCATAGCAATTAGTGCGTTTATAGCAATTTTAATAGTTGTAGCAGTAAGTCTAAATATTTCAAAACAATTTTCACTACCTATAAAAACAGTATCAGATATTTCCGTTGAGCTTTCTAAGGGAAATTATGAATCCCGTCCTAATATAAAAAGTAAAATTATAGAGCTCAGCAATTTGATTGGAAGCATCAATATGCTTGGGGAAAAACTAATGCATCAGGAGCAACTTAGGAAGAGACTTGTATCAGATATTTCCCATGAGATAAGGACCCCATTGAATGTACTACAAAATAATTTAGAAGCTATGATAGATGGTATTTTACCTATTACAGGTGATAGACTAATTAACTTAAATGAAGAGGTAATTAGATTTGGAAAGCTTTTAAATAATTTAAATTCCTTAAATCAATTTGAGGAACAAGAGGTACCATTAAATATTACCACTGTGTTTTTAGATGATTTAGTAACTGATGTATGTAGTGACTATATTACTATTGCAAAGGCGAAAAACATAAATATTAATATAAGTACTGAACCTAATAAATACATGATAATAGGGGATGAAGATAAATTAAAACAGGTGTTTATCAATCTATTATCAAATGCAATTAAGTTCAATAAGGAAAATGGTAGCATTTGGGTTAAACTTCAAGAGTTAGATAACAAAATAATGGTTGAAATAAAAGATAATGGCATTGGCATAAAAAAAGAAGATTTGCCTTATATATTTGAAAGGCTCTACAGAGGAGATAGGAGTAGGCAGCTGACCTCAGGTAACGGAATAGGTCTTACTATAGTAAAAAAGATATTGGATCTTCATGGAGCTTCCATTGATGTATTAAGTGAAGAAAGTAAAGGTGCAACCTTTACCTTGAACTTTATGAAAAAGGTTGAATGAAGAATCTAAACAAGATTTATAATAATAGAATAACCGAGTTGTAATTAAAACTCGGTTATTCTAATGGTGTTTCGCAAGAATTCACCTCAAATGTTAGCTTGAGAACTAATACCATATATATTTTTAACTTTACCAGAAAGTATTGTTTCATTAACCACTGCTTGTATCATATTTTTGGATATGGTCTTATCCTTATAGATAACTTTTATTTTTTTAGATTGTAAATTTAACTCTATGTCTTCTATTCCATGAAGATTACTTAAACATTTAACTACGTTTATTAAGCATTTATAACATAGCATATTGTATTGTTTAAAATTAACAGTATAATCTTTCATATCATTACCTCCTTGATAGTATATTACAAAATCTTTATGAAGATTATATGAAGAGAGTAGGAATATAACTGAATAAAATTATAAGTCTTCATAATATCTTCATATTTTTTTGATAATAATTTTATATATTAAAAATAGAAAAGAATTGGAGAATAGCTAATGAAAGAATTATTTAGTATAGGCCCTGTTCATGTATATTTCTTCGGCTTAATGATAGGAATTGGTATTATTGCAGCTGTATATTTTGCTGAATGGCAGGCAAAAAAAAGATTGATTAAAGATGATGCTATATTTAACTTGGCAATCCTTGTAGTAATAAGTGGTATAGTTGGTGCTAGATTATTTTATATCCTATTTTATAATCCATCCTTTTATTTCAATCATCCTATGGATATATTTAAGGTAACAGAAGGAGGATTGTCTATTCATGGTGGGATATTAATAGCCATATTGACAGGGTCCCTGTATGCTCGCAGTGTTAAAATATCCTTTTTTAAATTAGCAGATATTACAGTAGTCGCAGTGTCACTTGCTCAAGGTATAGGAAGAGTTGGCTGTGATGTTTTTGGTAAGTTAATGACCCATGTTATGCCCTGGGGAATTAATGTAAGTGGTAGCATCCTTCATCCTGCCCAAGTTTATGAATTCATTTTAGATTATTTTAATCTTACTAATAACCATTTCTCTTTTAATATTTTATAAGGTTCAAGGATAAGTAATCAAAATAAATTTAGAAGATTGGGTTTCTTCATAAAATCTTCATAATAATTTAGTAATGTAATAGTTAAGGGAAGACATTAATAATGGTTTATTTGTTTTTCCTAGCCCTCCCCCCTAGCGGGAGGGGATTAAGACCATAACTTATTACTTTGTAAGCTTATGAAAGGAGAGGTTCAATTGAATAAAGATAAAGAGCTTTCCATGCAAGCATTAAAGACATCAAAAGGGCAAATTGAAGGGATTATAAAAATGATGGAAGAAGGCAGATATTGTATAGATATATCAAATCAAATTATTGCAGCACAGTCTCTTCTTAAAAAAGCAAATATGTTAATTTTAAAACAACATCTTAATCATTGTGTAAAGGATGCTTTTCTTAACAACACAGGTGATGAGAAGGTTGATGAAATAATTGAGCTACTTACTAAACTAATTGATGGCAAATGATTTTAGGAGGAATTTAAGATGAAAAATAAAATACTTAAAATTGAAGGAATGACCTGTGCCGCCTGTGCAAAAACTATTGAAAGAGTTTCAAAGAAACTTAATGGCGTTGAGGAAGCAAGTGTAAATTTTGCTACAGAGAAATTGAATATTAATTATGATGATTCAAAGATCAAATTAGAAGATATACAAAAGGCTGTGGGAAAAGCTGGATATAAGATATTAGTTGAAACCTCAAATAAAACCTTAAAGCTGGAAGGAATGACCTGTTCCGCCTGTGCAAACAATATTGAAAGAGTAACAAGAAAACTTAATGGAGTAATAGAATCTAATGTAAACTTTGCTACAGAAAAACTAACCATTTCCTTTGAACCGGATCTAATTAAAACCTCCGATATAAAAAAGGCAATTGAAAAAGCTGGGTATAAGGCGCTAGAGGAAGAAAGTAATGTAGATTTAGATAAGGAAAAGAAGGAAAAGGAGATAAAGGCTTTATGGAATAGATTTTTAATATCAGCGATTTTTGGAGTACCTCTACTGCTTATCGCAATGCTTCCAATGATTACAAGTAGACTTAATATTATGTTACCTAATATTATTGATCCTATGAAGCATCTACCGGTTTTTGCGATAATAGAATTGATACTTGTGCTCCCTATAATGGTTACAGGTCGAAAATATTATATAGTGGGCTTCAGGTCACTGGTAAGGTTAAGTCCTAATATGGATTCCTTGATATCCATGGGAACCTCCGCAGCATTTTTATACAGTATATTTGCAGTATATGAAATACTTCTTGGTTATACTGGCTATGAGATGTATTTTGAATCCGCTGGTGTAATTTTGACTCTGATTACTTTAGGAAAGTATTTGGAATCCGTAACTAAAGGAAAAACTTCCGAAGCCATTAAAAAACTTATGGGTTTGGCTCCTAAAACAGCAATTGTTATAAGAAATGATATAGAAAAAGAAATTCCAATTGAAGATGTAGAAGTTGGAGATATAGTATTGGTTAAACCAGGAGAAAAAATGCCAGTAGATGGTGAAGTTGTGGAAGGAACTACCTCGGTTGATGAGTCAATGCTTACTGGAGAAAGTATACCAGTTGAAAAAAGTATTGGACATAAAATAATTGGAGCAAGTATAAATAAAAATGGTTCAATTAAGTATAAAGCAACTAGAGTTGGTAAAGATACTGCCCTAGCACAAATAATTAAACTAGTCGAAAATGCTCAGGGATCTAAAGCACCTATAGCTAAAATGGCAGATGTTATATCAAGTTACTTTGTACCGGTAGTTATAGTACTTGCTCTTGGAGCTTCTTTAGCTTGGCTTATAGCAGGAGAATCAGTAGTTTTTGCATTAACAATTTTCATTTCAGTCCTTGTTATTGCTTGCCCCTGTGCCCTGGGATTAGCAACGCCTACAGCAATAATGGTAGGAACGGGAAAAGGCGCAGAGTATGGAGTGCTTATAAAAAGTGGTACAGCCTTAGAAACTGCCCATAAAATCCAAACTATTGTATTTGACAAAACTGGAACTCTTACAGAAGGAAAACCTAAGGTAACGGACATAGTTACTATAGAGGGTATTGATAAGGATTATTTGCTTCAGATAGCAGCTATTGCAGAAAAAGGCTCTGAGCATCCTCTTGGTGAAGCAATAGTTAAAGGAGCAGAGGAAAAAAATCTAGAGTTTAGAAAAACTGAGGCTTTCAAAGCAATTCCAGGTCATGGTATAGAAGTAGTTATTGACGGCAAAGAAATATTGCTGGGCAATAAAAAACTTATGGTTGAAAGACATATTTCTTTGGGAAAATTAGAAGAGGTATCAGATAAGCTTGCCGAGGAAGGAAAGACACCTATGTATGTTGCAATTGATGGTAGCTTGAGTGGTATAATTGCCGTAGCAGACACCGTGAAAGAAAGTAGTAAAAAGGCGATAGAAATACTGCATAGTATGGGAATACAAGTTGCCATGATTACAGGAGATAACAAAAGAACTGCGCAGGCCATCGCAAAACAGGTAGGTATTGACAGAATATTAGCAGAGGTATTGCCAGAAGATAAAGCAAATGAGGTTAAGAAACTTCAAGCTGAAGGAAAAAAGGTTGCAATGGTGGGGGATGGAATTAATGATGCTCCTGCACTTGCTCAAGCTGACATTGGCATAGCTATAGGCTCTGGAACAGATGTAGCAATAGAATCTGCAGACATTGTACTTATGAGAAGTGATCTAATGGATGTACCTACAGCCCTTCAATTAAGTAAAAAGACCATAACAAACATTAAACAAAATTTATTTTGGGCTTTTGGGTATAATACCTTAGGGATACCAGTTGCAATGGGAATATTATATTTATTTCATGGACCACTATTAAATCCTATTATTGCAGCACTGGCCATGAGCTTTAGTTCAGTTTCAGTGCTCACAAATGCATTACGCTTAAAAGGCTTTAAGCCATTAAGATAGAAAATAAATGGAGGTAAAAAAATGAAAAAGAAAATATTAGTAGAAGGTATGAGCTGTGGCCATTGTGTAAACCATGTTACAGAGGCATTAAAGGAAGTAGGGGCAAAAGATATTTCTGTTAGCTTAGAGAAGAAATCTGCCACAGCTGAAATTGGTGATAATATTACTGATGATGCTATCAAAGCAGCAATTGAAGATGCAGGTTATGATGTGGTAGGAATAGAAAAAGCTTAGTAAGAAAAGTATTATGCAAAAGGTACAGGTACTATAGATGTAGTATTTGTGCCTTTTTTGAATTTTATTGAGATCAACTATATTGGCTTCATAATTTCTCCACAATTAAGTTGTATTATATATGTATAGGGAAAAGCAATTAGAGGAGAAAATAAATAATATAATAATAATGAAAGGAAGATTCAATATGATGGGATATAGATATGGGTATAATATGATGGGAGGAGGACTTGGGATGATATTTATTTCTATAATTTTTATTGGAATTATAGTATTTATTATCTATAAGGTATTTCCCAATAATAATATTAAAGATTTTGAAGTTAGGGATAAATCCTTAGATATACTAAATGAAAGATTTGCTCGTGGAGAAATAAATGAAGAGGAATATAGTCTTAAGAAAAACTTGCTATTGAATCATAAGAAATAAGAAAATCCAGATAAGTTACTCTTACTTATCTGGATTTAATATTGTTTAGGAAAAGTAAGCGTAAAAGTGCTACCTTCACCCAAGTTACTGTTTACATTAATGGTACCTTTATGAGCTTCAACAATAGCTTTTGCAATAGTTAACCCAATGCCTGTGCCACCGGTATTTTTATCTCGAGATTCATCACTCCTATAGAATCTTTCAAAAATGAAGGGCAGATCTCCTTCGCAAATTCCAATGCCATTGTCTTTTACTTCTATAATAATACTTTTAGCTTCAGACTTTAGAGTTAATAAAACCTCTCCGCTTAATTCAGAATATTTAAGGGAATTCGAAAGCAAATTATACATTACTTGTTTTAATTTATCTTTATCCATTAGTACTTCCACATTTGGTGCTAAGTTTGAATAAATTTTCGAGGATGTTTTTTCATATAAAGGCTTAAAAGAAGTTATTATTTTTTCGATTTCCATAGTTAAATTAAATCTAGATTTACTTAAATTTAAATTTGTTTGCTCAAGTTTTGCTATATCATTGAGGCCTTCAACTAATTTTATTAATCTCTGAATTTCTTCATAAAAGCTTGTAAGCATCTGTTCGGTGGGTTCCCAAACTTTGTCCAATAAGGCCTCTATGTGAGATTTTAAATTAGTAAGGGGAGTTCTAAGCTCATGCGCCATATCAGAAGTTAGACGCTTCCTAAGAAGCTCTTGCTTTTGGAGCGTTTCCCCTAAATAGTTTATAGAAATTGCTAAATCATCTATTTCTTTAGTTTTAGACACAACTTTTAATCTAGCTTCTAAATCTCCACTACGTAACCTATTTGCTGTATTCATTATTTTTGTCAAAGGTGATGAAATTTGTTTTGAAAGGAAGATACTTATTATAAATCCAAAGATTAATGCTATAAATATAGAAAGAAAAAATGATTGATTTAAAGTCATTTTAAAAGTTAAGGCATCAGTATTTAAAAAAGAAGTTCCATAATATCCAAAGACGATACTACCTAAATCTTTACTATTTTTCATTAAGGGATATTTATCCTCAGTGTATTCTCCTGGCTTAATTGAGGAAAAATTATTCATCATTGAGTTCATCATAGAACCCATCATTTGGCTATTTTGCAAATTAGAATTACCTGAAGTGAATATAGCCACTCCATTTACGTCTTTAACCTCTATGTATAATTTCTCTGCACTAGAATATCTTAATATTTCTTCTTTGTTAATAGATGAAAAGCCTGTTTCCTCGTTGTATAAGCCATCTATTATAGATGCGATTCTATCTACCTTAGTCTTATGTTGGTCAATTAAATAAGTGTTAAACTTTTTACTAATCATATAATTTGAAACTAAGCCTGCTAAGAGTATAGACCCAATAGCAGTAAGGAGAAAGCCTATTGATAATTTTTTCATTAAGGACATTTTCATTTACTCGCCTCAAATCTTCAAAAATTTTAGTTCTATAATAATTAGCCCTGGAATTTGTATCCTACTCCATATATTGAAAGTATATATTTCGGTTTTTTTTGGTCATCCTCTATTTTTTGTCTAATATTCTTAATATGAGTATCAATAGTTCTATCAAATCCATCATAATCAATTCCTAAAGCCTTATTCACTAATTGCTCCCTTGAAAATATCTGACCAGGATTAGTTAAAAGGGCAATTAAAATTTTAAACTCGTTAGTAGTTAAAGTAACTATTTTACCATGCTTTTTAACAACCATTTTTTTAATATCTATTTCCAAATCACCATTATTAATAATCATTAGTTCTGCAAGTGGATTTGTATCTCTATAGGTTCTTCTAATAATGGCTTTAACTCTGCTAACTAATTCTCTATTACTGAAGGGTTTAGTTATATAATCATCTGCACCAATAGCAAGACCTTCTATTTTATTGTCTTCTTCCATTTTTGCTGTAAGCATGATGATAGGCACTGATGAAGTTGCTCTAATTTTGCTACATACTTTTTCGCCTGATATTTTAGGGAGCATTAAGTCTAGTATTATTAAATGTATTTGTTCTTTTTCAAATAGGCTCAAAGCTTCTTCTCCGTCTTTAGCAGTTAATACTTCAAAGCCTTGTTTAATTAAATAGGCTTCAATTACATTTAAAACTTTAAGTTCATCGTCAACAACTAGAATTCTAATCTTATCATTCATTATTATCACCTTTATATATAGTATATATCATATAGAAATTTAATCCAGTATTGTATCATAAGGAGTATATAAGAAGAACTAGGAGCGTGCCCTAGTTCTTCTTAGAAAGCAATATTTTCTTTTTAGCATATTCTTCTTCGTTTATTTCTCCTTTAGCATATCTTTCATTTAATATATTTAAGGCTGGATTATTTGAAAGTGTGAAATGTGTATTAACTTTCATTAGTTTGAAAGCTAAGAAAATTAGCCCAATAAATATTATAAATCCAAACCCCATCATGATATACATTGCACCTCCTCCATAGCCATTAAAGCGGCCATAAGGACCAGAACTTAAAAATCTACTGCAAAACATTTAAGTAACCTCCTAAGATATTGATTTGTTTATTAATATACTTTTATTATAGATTATAATTGTGGAGTAAATATGAAGAAATCTAATGGTATTTATTAGGAATATAAAACCACAATAATTCTAAACCTTTATAAAATCTACACAATACTTTGATATATTAAAGTTAAATACAATAGAATTATAAAGAAGGAGGAATATCAATGAATAATCATGAAAATAAACATGGCCCAATGAACCATATGCTGATGATGGTGATTTGCTGCGGACTACCTGTATTGTTACTTATAGCTTTACCCTTTATAGGCATATTTGGAGCTGGATTTAAATTAACGTTAGGAACAATAATTCCATTTCTTTGTCCAGTTATGATGCTTTTAATGATACCAATGATGCTGAAGTCAAATAAGAATGGTAAATCATGCTGCGATGAGAAGAAAGAGGAGACTGATATATCTAAGATAAAATAGCTATTTGTTTAATTTATTAATGTTTTCTTTCATTTGATCAATATTCATTTCACCGATCTGTTTAGAAACTATAATACCATCCGCATCAATAAAAAATGACGTTGGGATTGAC
The DNA here is from genome assembly GCA_036507955.1 of Clostridiaceae bacterium. GTDB lineage: Bacteria > Bacillota > Clostridia > Clostridiales > Clostridiaceae > DATCIH01. The sequence continues at coordinate 10,078 of DATCIH010000101.1, forward strand.
ACTATATTATATTGGGAAGAAATGCTTTGATCAGAATCTAATAATACTTTAAAATTATATTTGTTGCTATTAATAAAGGATTTAACTGCAGCTAAGGGTTCGCCTATTTCAATTGCTACTATAACCAAGTCACTATCTTTTGTTTCTTCATATAATTTTTCGATTTCAGGCATTTCTGCTTTGCAGGGAGGACACCAAGTTGCCCAGAAGTTAAGAAAGACTTTTTTACCTTTTAAGTCACTTAAAGATAATTCTATGCCATCCAAGCCCTTCAATTTAAAGTTTATGGCCTTTATCTTAAAGATGTTAGAATTTAGTCCATTAGATTGGGAAGTACTATTTTTATTTGTAATACCTGTAGAGGATTTAACTTTAGAAACAGATAAATTATATGCCCTCACAGTAAAAATAGATACTCCAAGAAGGGCGACAGCTATAAGTATTATTATTTTTTTCATCTGTTTTTCTCCTTTTACTAAAAATTGATAAAATTTAAATATTGGCTAAATATAGCTAATTTATTCATGAAAATCATTATCCCCAGTATAATCATTAAAACACCACTTACTGTGGATACCAATGGGAGATACTTTGAAAACTTCTTAAATTGTTCTGTAAAGCTTCCTATTGCCATAGCGGTTAAGATAAATGGAACAGCAAGCCCAAGAGAGTACATTACTAAAAGAAATACCCCTTTACCTATAGAACCTATACTTGCAGCATAGAGAAGTATTGAAGAAAGAATTGGACCAATACAGGGGGTCCAACCCGCAGCAAAAGCTATTCCCATTATTACTCCACTAAAGGGTCCTTTAATTTTGTGAAAGTTTAAAAACCTTTTCTCCATATAGAATAATTTAATTTTAAAAATACCCAAGGTATGAATACCAAAAATAATAATAACGCTTCCTCCAACTTTTCTAAAGGTATCTTTATGTGTAATCAGTAATTTGCCAAGGGAAGTAATAGAAGCTCCCATTAAAATAAAAACAATAGAAAAGCCTAATACAAACCCAAAAGATTTATATAAAGTAAATAGCTTAGTTCTATCATTCTTTAATTCTTCTATAGAAGAACCTGTTAAATAGCTTACATATGCAGGCACTAGTGGAAGTACACAAGGAGATAAAAATGATAGAAGACCAGCAGAAAAAGCTAATAATATTGATATATCCTTCAAGAATAAACCATCTCCATAATAAAATTATTGCTTTAATCATAACTTATGTCATTTTACCAAAAAGATGTGAAGATTTCATGTGTATTAGTAATTCCTTAAACATCCAGTTGAATAGTATCCGTACCAAGAGTATGCTCTAGGCAAAAGGGATTTTAGTATCACCTTAGAGAACCCATCTATATAGGTACCCCCTAGGAACCTAATATTTTTGTCAGTAGATTGTGGACGAGCTATAAACAATATATATTATATTTAATTATAATATAGTACGGAAACTACAATGTAAAGAGGAGGAAGTATGAATAAAACCTTGAAAATATTTTTATCAGCATTACTTATTAATACTATGGTTATTTCTACTGTTTTTGCAGCGCCAATATCTGAGCAATTACAAAATCAGCAAAACAAACTTTCCCAAGATAAGAGTTCGTTAAAAACAGTACAAAATGAAAAAGATGCCATAGAGATTAGCCTTGAGAATTCAGATAATGAAATAGAAAATCAAATGTCAAAAATTAATGAAAATAAAAACTTGATAGCTCAAAAGCAATTAGATATTAAAGCTACTGAATTACAAATTCAACAAATAGATGTGGACATAGTAAAGGACCAAGCCTTATTAGACACCAGAGTTAGGGCACTGTATATGAATGGTAACGATTCTTATGCTTCAGTATTGTTAAGTTCCAAGGGACTAAGCGATTTTATATCAAAAATAGAATTAATAAAAAAAATAATGGAGTTTGATAAAAAAACTGTTAAGGATTTGAAGGATAAAAAGAATGATAGTAATAGTAAAAAAGATATTCTTAGCAGTGAAAACAGCAAAGCAATAGAACTTAATACTCAAAATCAAGCTAATCTAATACAGCTTCAGCAAACTATAGCAAACCAGAATAATATGATAATAGAGCTTAAGAGTAAAGAAGATGCACTTGCTTCTAATGTTGATTCATCTCAAGCAGCAGTTAATACAACACTAAAACAAATTGCTGAAATAAGGAAGGCTGCTCCAAATATAACTGTTTCAAGAGGTGCAATAGCTATATCAAGTAATAATATTATTGCGTATGCTTCAAATTTCCTAGGAATAAAATATTTATGGGGGGGAACTTCACCATCAACTGGGTTTGATTGTTCGGGCTTTACTCAATATGTTTTTGCTCATTTTGGTATA
>DATCIH010000102.1:0-26398 GCA_036507955.1 Clostridiaceae bacterium
TTGTATATATTTGCTTCACCTTTTGGGTGAAAAGTTAAACTTTTTGTGGGTCTTATATATCAAGGGTTAAAGCTGTTTTCATACTGACTCACGCAGATTCTCGGTATAAAGTATTTCCACCAGGCCTGAGCGTGGATGCGACCAGGTCAGAATATTTATCATAATATTTAAATTCTTTTGATACTTCCCCATTTTTTATAGTGAAATTCTGACCATGGTATTTGTCCTGAAGGCTACCGCTTATAATTACACCATTAAGTACACTTCTATCTCCTTTTATATCCTTAACATATAGCGTTTCTTTTTCTTTAGTTCTAATTATCCCTGCGAAAGATGCAATGATTATTATCACTGCCATTAAACTTGCTAATATAGCTAGATTCTTTTTTACAAAATTCATAACTGGCTCCTTTTCAACCTAGAGTCGAACCTCTTTTTATCCAGCTGATGCTTTGGTAACTATAATATACTGATAATAATAGGAACAAAGCACTATAAATGGACAAATTATGATCTTTCCACACTCCCGTTAATGCGTTGCTTCGATATGTCAAAACAAATATAATTAGAATAACATTTATAAGTGCAAGCCCAACGTATATGTATTTTCGTGCTTGAATACCGTAAATCACATAGTATATGCTACATATTATAGAAATAAATATGGTAGCAGTATAAATCAAGCTCTCTATATTCAGCGGGAAAAGCATTCTCAAAAAGTCCGATCTTATAAAAGCTAGGAATAAAGCATTTACTGGTTTCTCCAGTTTCAAAACACTATCTTCATATGTTCCAATAGATGTTGAAAATAACGCATATCCACAAAAAATACTTATGAATTGAGCTGCTATCAGCATTAAAATAGAAGTGATTCCTGTAAAAAGCTTTGATAGATAAATATAGCTTCTATTTTGAGGTAACGTCATCAGAGTGTAGATACTTTTACTTCCAATATAGTTTGAAAGTACACTATAAATACAGCTTGCAAGTATCATAGTAAAGCATATATAAAAAACTATTGGTACACCAGATATAGAAATCAGATTTTCAAACGGTATATATCCATTGGGTAAATACTCCCGTGATGAAATATACAGCAGAAAATTTTGTCCCAGAATAAGAAGTAATCCAATTGCCAGCACATTTTTATAAATACATCTAAACTCATAATTAATTAATTTATATAATTTATTCAAATCAAATCAACCCCCTGATTCTTTTCTAATAATCCAATTTCTGATAGAATCTTATTCTCTAATTCCACACAATAATACATTTCATTGTATTATTACCATAGTACACTGTAACATAAAGAATGATATTCCTAGCCGCTTAGTTGTCCTCCCATTTATCAGTGATTAGTTCAATTATTTTCTTAAACGACAAATTCACAGCCTTTGCTGAATTGATAAAATCCTTTACCATAGCTTCAGTAAGTTCCAATTCAATTTTTGCGTATATTGCATCCCCTGCATATATCATACTGCCTACATTGGTATTGGTAACAATAAAACCTTCATCCTCCATTAACTTGAAGGCCTTTTGGGCTGTGTTTGGATTGATATTTAATATTGCCGCCAGCTCACGTCTTGATGGTAATTCCGTACCAGTTTCAGCATGCTTTAATAATATTTTCTTTTTCACGTATTGACAAATTTGAATATATACTGGATCTTTGTTATTTAGTATAAGGCTGGAAAAATCCAACACTATTGCGTCACCTCCATTGCACAAGTGTATTATGTCACTAATACACTTGGCTGTAAATAATAGCAAAAAAATAATCTCAGCAATTAATTCTGCTCAGACCATATCTTATAGGACAATACTTTGCTAATTCAACAGAGTCATCTCATTCCAATGTCCGTTTTCTGTGAATAGTTGAGCTCTTTGCTCCGCATTATTCACGATATTTTCATCATATCCAAGAATTTTTAATAGTTTGATGGCATTTCGAGTAGAGGATTTTCCAGAATAGATTTTGTAATCAAACCTAATTTTATCCTCATCAAAAAACTCTTGAAAATGGTAGTTCTCAACACTGTTACCTAAGATTTGAGTCAATTCTATATCATGAGTGGCACATAAGCAAATACAATTATTCTTAGCAATAAAGTGCATTATTTCAGAGGAGGCAGCTATTCTTTCGATTGTATTTGTACCTCTCAGAACCTCATCGATTACACAAAGGCACGGAACAATGGCATTTAGCCCTTCAATTATCCTTTTTAAAGACTTTATTTCAACAATATAGTAGCTTTCCTTAGCCTCTAGGTTATCATTTAATGCCATAGAGCTATATATATTAAAAAAGCATGACGAATATTCTCTTGCTAGGCAGGTATAGATGGTCTGAGCAAAAATAGCATTGATAGCCACTGACTTTAAAAATGTAGATTTACCAGAGGCATTTGATCCTGTAACCAATATTACTTTTGATATCTTTAGAGTATTAGGAACAGGTTTTTCAATCAAAGGATGGTTTAATTCTGTAAAGTATATATGCTTATCTGCAATATTTCCAACCTTCAATTTTGGAGTTGTAAAGTAATCTATACTTTCTCTGTAGGAGGCAATAGATAAAAGGCTATCCAAGATCCCAATAGTTTGATAAATTGTATCCAGCACCTGCCTATGCTTTTCTATTATCTTGAATATACCATGGTATGCTATGGTCTCCCCAAGGAAAAATATTTTAATAATCTCTAAAAAATAATTTTCCGAGGTATAAAACATAAAGAAAAAGGCATTTAGACTTATTCCTTTTACACTTTTAGTGCACTGCTCTAAAGTATGAACATAAGTATCAATAGCCTTGATTCTTAGCTTCGGAATCCTTTTTGCAGTGCTAATCATATTAACAATATAGCCTAAGGATTGCAAGTGTCCAACTATTTGATTTCTTGCTTTAAAATATATTGAGACATTTAGTGCCATAGATGCAAAAAACAGAATAATTGCCCCAGGGAATATTGCTGCAATAAATGGAGATATGAAAAATACAGCTGCTAAAATCTTATAGTACGCTCCGCTCTTTCCCAAGCCCTTCCTTTTTCCACTTATGTAATCAGATATACTCAGAAACCCAAGTTTTCCTAGCTTGGACAACAATACCTGAAGCTTCACTCTCTCCTGAGAATTACTTCTGAAATACTCAATTAAATAGTCCCTATTTGACAAGGTCTCCTGATCAAATACTAGTTCCCTCATAATATTAAATAAGTATTCTTCTCCAATGTCGGTCTGAGTGTTGTTTATCTTGGAGAAAACTCTATTCATGTCTAAGTCGTTCCAGGTTATATCATCTATAAGAAAGCTTTTGACCTTCTGTTTATTATTTTCAAAATAACAGCCAATAGATGTGAAATCATTTGCCGTGTATTCTTTATTGGGAACCTTACCCCATTGCTCATGAATATTTCGTTTACTTTTTCTTTCTTGAGATATCTTCCCTGATATGCTAAATATTATAAACCCTACTATCGCTACTAAAAATATAAATAATATTTTCATGCTAATGCTCCCTATCCTTTATTCCAAGGTAGATGTATCTGTTTTCTCATTGGTAGTAGCTCTGAACCGCTTAATTGATCACGGCTTAAGCTACTCATAACGTCTTCCATTGCGGCCGTAATCGCGATTGGAATTCCTAGCTTCTCAGAAACCTGCGCAATTATTTCGTTCCCTTCCAATATAATTTCAGGCGTTGTCTCTTCAAGCAAATTACTATTATTAATCAACTTTGTAACCTTAATATTTGCGCTATCTTCAACTAATGCAATCATTTCCATTATTTTCTCTACAGTATCAGTCATTCCTCTTCTTGTATTAATTACAAAAAACATATCATAATCATCACTTACTATTTCCTCTCTGAATCTTGAAACAGCCTTTGCTCCTAGATCATCTCCGCCAACGTCCAGAACTGCCTTGTACTCCTTGTTTTGAAACAATGCGTATATTTCAGACGGAATGGCAGGAACATCTACATTGGTATTGGCATACATAGGCAGAATAACCCAAATGTTGTTCTTCTCTAGCTCCTCCTTTGCATCAGCAGTTCTGAAATAAGGATTTACTATATCAAAATCAACAATTGAAGTTTTAAAGTTCGCTTCTGCAAGCTTTAAAGCAAAATTAACAGCAACCTCAGTTTTGCCACTTCCAAAATGGCCGGTAAATATATTTATTCGTCTTTCAAACATTTCACAGTCTCCTCCCATCCAATCAAATCCTTTATAACCTCTCCTGCAATAATCAATCCCATAACTGAAGGGACAAATGACATACTTCCAGGTATCTGATGCTTGACAGTGCATTTTCTAGTTGTGCCTATAGGACAGATACAGCCAACCCTACAGCTAGAGTTATCAGTTTCAATTGGTTTAATTGGTTCTTCCTTTGAGTAAACAACCTTTAGCTTCTTAATGCCTCTGCTTCTAAGTTCCTTTCTAACAACTCTAGCCAAGGGGTCTACTGTAGTTTTGTAAATGTCTGACACCTCAAACTTAGTAGGATCAAGCTTATTTCCAGCTCCCATTGCACTTATAATAGGTATGCCATATTCATTTGCTCGTACCACCAGGTCTATCTTTGCAGTCACTGTATCTATGGCATCCACGATATAATTGTAGCTTTTATCAAGCATTTCTTCGGCAACATCAGGCATATAAAATTTTTGAATTATTGTAACCTCACATTGAGGGTTTATCTCTAAGATTCTATCCCGCATAGCCTCTACCTTTGGTTTGCCAACGGTCTTCCTTGTTGCATGTAATTGACGATTTAAGTTGGTCAGACAAATACAGTCGTCATCAATAAGGACTATACTCCCAACTCCGCATCTTACAAGTGCCTCAACAGTATATGAACCAACTCCGCCAATGCCAAAGACAGCGACCTTGCTATTTTTCAATTTCTCAAGCCCATCTGAACCTATGAGCAGTTCACTTCTCGAAAATTCATGTAGCATATATTTACTCCATTTTCAATTTAATTTTGTGTGTCAGCTGCAATTAACCTCACTGCGAATTATTTAAAATATTCTCAAGTATAAATAAAAGAATACACCAATTGCTTTATTATAACAAGTTATCATAATATGATGATAAGATGCAAATGGCATCTTGCGCATTATCACATCGAGCAAGATGCCATTAATATCAGTAATACTTATTATATTTGATCACTCAGTTTATTTGAAACAACATTATAATACATAGTTTGCTCGGTTACCTCTTGTGAGCCATCCTTCGCTTTAATTCTTTGACTTAGCTCGCAAATACTATTGGCTTTCCATTTTATGAAGTCGTAGCTATAAACATAAAGATCCTTGCTTTTGTCGTCCTGTTTTTCAAGGATGTCCTCACTGCTGTTTAGCACCAGTTTATTATCTGAAGATCGGATTATTACTACGATAGTTTTTTCATTACGAGTAATGTTTTGGGGGCATCCTAAGTATGAAAAAGCATTATATTTTCCATCAGATGAAACAGAAAAATCACTAAAGACTCCTAAATCACTAAAAATCTTCTCAATTTTGGAGCTTTCCAAGCTATATGCGTAAATGGTGGTCTGAGTATACTTTTCTCCTCGTTTTCCTTCAACACAAAAGTAAAGCTTGTCGTTTTCTCTGTTCAGCAACATGTTACTTAATTTGTATCCACTTCCGTATTTCTTTCTGAATTTAAATATATTTCTAATCTCGGATATACTTGATGTGTCTATATTTTTAGTAACAAGCTTACCATTTAATTTGTAGGCTAAATTAATTGAAACTTGACCATTCTTATTTTCTACAAGATTTGCATTTAAATTTAAGTCAGCTTCATTATTAAAAACATTTATTGCTTCTTTCTCAACAAAATTGTTAATATCAATCTCACTTTTGTATGCATTTATATTCTGATTAGAGTTATCTGTAGTAAAAGTCTTGCGCTCTCTGCTTTTATCTGCAGGCTTGCTAAACAAAATAGCACAACCTACTAGTAGCGAAAGCAATACAACATATGTTATTGATAGACGTAATTTTTTATCCATTTAATCCCGCCTCCTCTAAAGAGAACTTGGCTTGTGCTAAGCTTAAAGCGCAGGCAGAAGCCTTAGTTGCACTTATACTTTCCTAAAGTATAAAAAATATCTCTCAATGTATTTTATACAAAAAAGCTAGATGTATACCTTTTATGAGATCAACAGCATATTGTTCAAATGTTTTTTTACACAATAAAAAACACAACCTCGTTACAATCTTCATCAATAAATTCGCCTTCGCTAGAGCTCTGACTTGACCCCCATCCATTCATTCTTATTGGATTTCTAGATATCAGCACAACAATACCAATTAGAAGCGAAACAAGTCCAATTAAGAAGAATAACTCCTTATAATTAATCTTAATTTCCAATGAAATGATATACAAAAACAAGTAAAACAATACAGATATAATTGCACTATACAAAAAAGTAAGAATACCCTTAAGTTTGCATTTGCCCATATCTCTTCCCCCTTTCTATAAATTTAGTTTGAATATTCTCTTAGTATTTTCACTAAAAATAAGTCGTTTTTGTTCATCTGTCAGCTTTAGCTTCATAACTCTTTTTAGGTCAGGAATTGGGCTCCCCCAAGGGAAATCAGATCCAAAAATGACTTTGTCTGCTCCGATTTCATTTATAACAGCAACTACTTCATTGTCAACTAACCAGCTGGGCTCATTCACCCTAATAATTTCTGAATACCCAGTTATAACAATTGATGTGTCAAAATAAACATTGTTATATTTCTTCGAAATCTCCAAAACACGTTCAACACTCCCATCAGCCATGTGAGCAAGAACTATTGTGAGCTTCGGATATTTATCAATAATAGGTAAAATACATTCAATATCAGAGTATTCATTCAGTCTCGCATTTGATACTCTACCACAATGAATTAAGATAGCAAAACTATATTCACTACACTTGCTATAAAGCTCATCCAATCTAGTATCTCTCACATCAAAGCCCTGAGCCATGGGATGCAGTTTTATGCCCTTTGCACCCAACGCAATGTATCTATCTAGATGTTCTTGTATCGCCCCTCCCATTTCAGGGTGAAAGCTTACAAGTGGAACCAGTTTGCCATCAGATGCCTTTGCAGCTCCCAATGTCCACATATTATTATCATCTATAATCTTTGGGGGTGCGAAATTTGCCATTATGGTACGATCGATTCCACCCAACTTCATATTAGCCAATACATTTGCTATAGTACCATTTCCAGGATTAGTAAATTCTATGTCATATATTTTATTAAATGATGAAATTATTTTTTCTGCAACATCGTCACTTGAAAATGTATGCACGTGACTATCAATTATCTCAAAACTATTAACCATTTTTCTCCCCTAAGCTTCTCTGTAGATGCTTCTTAAATAAATATTTTCCTTATTAATATTTAATATAACGCAAGTTTCTCATAAAATCAATATGTTGGAGTACCAAAAAACGAGCAGAATAATGTTGTTTTCTTGATTATAAAAAAGCACTGCCTTCTCATTTATTTAACTTTGTATATACTTATTTATAAATAGTAATACTAATTTGGGAAGCAGATATTTAGTTGTTTTAAACTTTTAAAATCGATAAAGGAGGTAAATATATGAAAGCATCAGTAGATCAAGAAGGTTGTATTGGTTGTGAACTATGTACAGATGTGTGCCCTTCAGTTTTTAGCATGAATGATGAGGGTAAGGCACAAGCTATAGATGAAGATATACCATCTGGAAATAAAGATGAGGCACAAGAGGCCAGTGATGGCTGTCCAGTAAGTGTAATAGATATAAAGTAAATAATGAAGCATTGCTTGAAAAAGGTGATTACAAAATATTTTATAATATTTTGTAATCACCTTTGCATTATAATTTATAAATATTTTTTTATTTAGAAAATAGTAATCATTTCACAGCTAAATTTTGTACTTGTACGTCAAGATGGAGTATTTACTAAGAAATGTGTATCCTATGTCTATTATGTTTTTGTTCATACATCAACTGATCTGCGCACTCCAATATTTTATAAATATCATTTTGAGTATTTGTATAACCTGCCACACCATAACTGAATTTAAGTCTATATGTTTTTTCTCCTTTATTATTATAAGCTTCAACAAGTCGTGTTAAATTTTGTATGTAAACTTCAACCTGCTCTTGCTGTTGATCTTCTAATAAAACCAAGAACTCATCTCCTCCTAAACGTATTAGTTTATTTTTCCCTGGAAGAAAACTCTCACGGAGTAAGTTAGAAAATGCTTTAATTGCTTCATCCCCCTCAAGATGTCCATATTGGTCGTTAATAGTCTTAAACTCATCTATATCTATATAAATTATAAAAAGATTATTAAGTTTTTTATAGTCCATATTTTGAGCGTACTTCTCATAGGATAAACGGTTTTCTAGTCCTGTCATACTATCACGATATGCTTGGTCATTGAGTATAAAAACATAAATAACTACAATAACTATTGCTACGCTATTCCAAGTAGTCAAATATACAGAATGCATTAACTGAATAATAGTGAATATGGCAGGTACAATGTAAAATAAACTAAATATAACAAGTTCCGAATGAGTAAACTTTTTGTGGTGTTTATAAATAAAATATAAGTTATACCCAAAGTATATGTAGCTCATACATGGTAAAATAAAAAACAAAGGTCCCCTTTCGTATATATTTTCGCTTGTTATATAAAAAAGTTCACCCCCATTATAACTTATCAAGGCTCCTATTCCATTAATGAATAATGGCAGTAGAAGTATGCTACTTACTTTGATTTTCTCAGTCTGAAACCTACTAGCCCATTCTTTAATAAATACAAATCCAAGAAATGGAATGATAGGAGCCATAATAAATCCAATCATATTGACTAGCTTATGCAATACCATAAATTGCTTTAAATTTGGACTATTTAATAGGACACTAAATATCTCTAATATTAATGTAATCAACGTTAGTCCTATAATCCACACAAATAATCTATTAATTATATTTTTTCTATTCATATTAAAACAAGCATGCCCAAGTAAAATAACTAATAAAAATGATAAAACAATATTTATTTGGACTTGTAATAAATTCACCATATAAACCATACTCCATTTGTATATTTTGCATATTTTATTATATCATACGCCAGCTGTTATTTACAATATTTGTACTTATTTCATGTATGTGGGTATACGTTTATTTCCGAGAAACGGGAGCAGAAACAAAAAAACAAACCCCATTTCAGCTATTAACAAAAATGAGGTTTAACTATTTTGTGAGCAATAATAATTTTTCTTTTCTTTACGATCTTCCTTCAAATCTAAAGTTAGCTTTCCTTTGCTGGTACTTCCTTTTCAGCAGTTTCAACATCAACTTTTGTACCTTGTTCAATTGTTTTCATTATGGAATCCTTAATGCTTTTCACCCTAGAATCTTCTTCTTTGCTTGATTCGTTAAACGTAACTCCCAGTTTTTCACTTATCAAAAGTCCAAGAAGCATTTCAAAAGCATTTACTGAACTGCCCTGCCCTTGTCCTGAACCCATACTTATAACAGTCTTTGGCACTATATCTATCTTTGATTTTTCTATCGCTGTAGTAAACTTGTTCATAACATCTTGAACAACCTGATACTGCGGACCTCCATATGCCTTTACCTGTTCCTCGATAGCAATGGCTTTACCAATACCAACCCTAGCCTCTTTTTCAGCTTCTGCTTCTGCAATTGCTTTTATCTTGGAAGCTTCCTGTAGTGACCTTTGATATTCAGCCTTACCTTGGTTGCTCTGTATTTGAATATTTATATCAGATTCTGTTAGGAATCTTTGCTGCAAGGCCTTAGACTCAGCCTCTCTTAATTCCTTCTCTTTTCCTGCTGCTTTTTCCTGCTGTGAATAAGTCTCTATTCGCTCAACCGCAATCTGCCTGTCACGAAGTTGGGTAAGTATTACTTCAATCTTGTTATCGTTTGCAGAGGCAGATGGTGTACCTATGAGCACTTCCTCAAGCTCAAGATTATAATGATCGAACTTAATCTTCATTTCCTTGGAGGAGGTATCCTGTATCTCATTTCTCTCCTGAATAAGCTGTATCAGGGTCTTAGTCTGACCTATATTTTTGAAGTATGCTGAAACCATTGGATCAAGCGTCTGGTCAACTAGCATCTTCACATCTCCAAACCTTTGTATAACTAAAGGTGCCTTTTTATAGTCTATGTGCATAACTACTGACAAAGGAAGTGATGGCTCGAATGCATCCTTTGTAATAAGACTTACTTCTTTAAGATTTTCATCAAATTTATGAGAACCGGTCTGGTTGCTTATCCATTTTAATATTATATTTGTAGTAGGTATCCTGACTATCTTTCCTGCATAGGTATTAAATGCATATTTGCCAGGCATTAAAGGCTCTCTCCATACACCTCTGGAACCCTTCTCAACAAGTTCACCATGTTTATAATCTTCTCCTGTTGAGTCTACGCCCTTAGGTCCTATATAAGATATAACCACTCCGACATATCCCACTTCTATCAGTGTCTTGTCAATAAATTCCACGGTTGCAAAAAATCTATTAATAAAGTACGTACCTTCAACTAAAACCTGATGCTGTCTTCCTCTGAAGCCCCCTGCTTTTAGGAACTTCTCCGGATCTTGAAAATTATTATGATAAATTTCAGGGAAGGTTGGATCATCACCAACTGCAGGTGCAATAATATCCTCCCTGTTTAAAGAAAGCCCATCATGGACTGTAACTATTCCCACCATATCATCGTTACCTTTTATTACAATGGGTTTAAAACCTGCTCTATCTTTGAGTAGTTCTGTCATCTTCGTAATAGTAATTTCTTCGGAACTTGTCCCCATTGGTAGATAGTATATCTTCTCTTCTGTCAAGATAATAAATTGTGCAAGGTTGAACGCATATGTGCCTTCGCGAATTATACCCCTTTGAGGACCTTTTTGACCTCCATTAAGCAAAAACCCTCTAGCATTTTGAAAATTACTACCTTCAGGTATTACTTTGCTCAGCGTCTGAATCGGCTCTAAAGGCTTGCCATCACGGGCAAAAACATATGCAATCTGTCCCTGTGGAACAGTTACAAGTGGACAAATATGGACCTTATACATCAGAGGGGTTAAAAAATGTATACCTCCTCTAATTATCTGAGGCTGATAGCCAGCTTCACCATTAAGTGCAATAATCTGTTCATTAAGTGAACCCTTATGAGACCACCATTTTTCTACTATGGCAATTTTATTATTGGGTATTATTCTAAAACCTATAATTTTTAAAAATATGAATATACCAACCAGTATTAAAAGTGGAGTTACCAATTGCCCTATATACATCTTCATCCCCCTTAATAAATTTATTTGATTATATTTTCTAATTGTTATTTCTTTGGTTTCTTTACTGCAACTGGTGTTGCCACAACTGTGGGTTGCACAGCAACTTTCTCATTTGTTTTCTTCTTTTTTTTCGTCTTATTCGGATTCTTATCTCCCATTTAATATCACCCCTTTTTTTTGATTTATTCGTTTTTGGGAATAATCATACTTCCTAGATATATTCTTCAATTTATCAAAAAGCCACTTTAATAAAAAGTGACTTTTAATAGTTTTAATTATCTGTTTTGGCACCTTAGAACATAAGCTGGTGGAAAGTTAAGGAAAACTCTATCATACTCTACATTTTTAAAATAACTACGAATATATTCTTTTTTAAATAATGTGTATTGAAATGTGATAAATACACCCTTTCTCTTTAGCATCTGTCCAGATGTTTTCAAAATTTTCCCAGAAACATTCTTTGGTAAACTAGCAAAAGGCAACCCTGACACTATATAGTCTACTACTTTAATATTATACTTTTTTAAATGCTTATCTATATTTTCAGCTGAATCATTTATAATCAAAACGTCATTTAAATCTCCATATTTATTTACAAGTCCATTATAAAACACTTTATTATATTCAACTAGTAATAGTAAAGTACCCTCTCTTCTCTTCTTAATAAGAACCTCTGTAAATACTCCTGTTCCTGGTCCATACTCTACTATACATTTTGCAGAATTGAAATCTATGTCTTGAACCATTTTTTGTGCTAACTTTTCAGAGCTTGGAGCTACAGCCCCCACAGTTCTTGGCGATTTAAAATATTCAATTAAAAATTTTAAATAATTCATACTAAACTCCATTCCGGCTACTTTTCGTTTGTATCTCTTAAATCAGTAATTTAGTTCAGTAACCTATACATTCAGTGTATCATAGTTTCCAGTTCAAAGTAATATTGAACAAACCAGATTAATTTATTATTTAATAAATTTCAATATATACATCATATTATATTATACAGTTATTTAATAGCTTATTCCGGAAATTTAATATTTTTTGTTGGAAATTTTATCAATTCCATGTATATTATCTGATGATTCTATCCTTTAAACGTTACCTTTTTGTAGAAATTTTATTTGCTCAACGCTCTCTTCAATTCGGACTAAATGTTGTGTAATTTCTTCAACTTGGAACAAACGTTGAACTATTTCTTCAATTAATATCTCAGATTTCAATGTTATTTCATAGTCATGTTCCGAACGCAGTCTGTCTTTTTCTTGCTGCCTATTCTGGCTCATCATTATAAATGGTGCCTGAAGGGATGAAACACATCCAAGTACGAGATTCAGCAATATATATGGAAAAGGATCAAAAGGCTTAATTATGAGAGCTAATGTGTTCACAGCAATCCAACCACCCAAAAGTAGCAAGAAAATGATAATAAAGGTCCAGCCCCCTGCAAAAGATGCTATTTTGTCTGCCAGATAGTCTCCAAAAGTAAGTTCCTGCTCCTCTAGTTGATTAACATTGTGGGTAAGTTGTACCCCTATTAAATCTTCTACATTACGAGACGCTGAGGCCCTTGTAAAACTTGCAAACTTTTTTTTCATAGATAATCATCCTTTCGCTTTCATGGTAAAAAATATCGTCGATGTTATTGCATTATACGCCGGCGGAGGAATGATTGTGTTATCATCTTATTTGTTTTTTCCATTTCTTGAAATTAAAATAGCTAACAATAATGACACCAAAAAGTGTCACACCAAAAATATATATAGAATATTTCATACTAATTCCTAAAAAGGTATATAAAAGAATAATGGGGGTATCAGCTAAAAATATTGTTAAAATATATTTTTTGAAACTAATTCCAGTTAAAACAGAAAAGAAACAAATAATATCTGAGGGTACTACAGGCGAGGAAATTCCCAACGCTAAAATTTGTACATTATTCTTTTTAATCAAGTTGTATATCCTAGGATATTTATTAATTATTTTATTTTGATAGTTCATACCAACTGTAAACTTTGTAAAGAAAAATAATATAATTTCACTTAACAAATTTGCTATTGTAGTTAAAATAAAGGCTTCTAATGGACTAAATAAAATACCTCCAATAATTATAAAAACAGTACATGGTATAAGGGTAAAAATTCTTAAAGTTGCAATTACAAGAAATAAGAATACGCTATATTGTGAATAAATATTCAAAAAAACCGTGATTTTATGAATTCCATCATTATATAATTGATACTTGAAAAATGTAAATAAAATTGCTGCCCAAAACAGAAAAATAATACTTTTAAATAGTTTATTCATTATATTCCTTTACTCGTATAGTTATATATTAAAAATCTTATTCAGGTATTATTCCTCTATTAAGCCACTGCGCAAACTGATTTTCAGTAATAATGCTTATTCCCAATTCTTTTGCTTTCTTATTTTTAGAGGAACCGGATAAATTGTCATTATTTAATAAATAATTTGTCTTCGAGGTCACGGTACCTGTTACTTTACCGCCTTTTTCTTCAATTATAGTTTGTAAATCATCTCTATTTTTAAATTGTTCAACTGAACCTGTTATAACAAAATTAATATTATCAAATATCAGCTCTGTATCGGATGCTTTGATTTTTTCAAATTCGATTTCATTAAGCAAATCTTCTATTATAATTTTGTTCTTTTCATCCTTAAAAAAATTAACATATGAATCTGCAAGAACTTCACCAATGCCACTTATTTCAATTAATTGTGAATAATCCGCACTCTCAATATCATTCCAAGCATACCTAAAGCTCTTACATATAAGTTTTGCATTTGATAACCCAACGTTAGGTATTCCTAGGCTGTAAAGTAGCCTTGCAACGCTTGTCTTTCTTGCTCTATTAATAGAAGTTACTAATTTAGTAAAGGATTTTTCTCCAAACCCCTCCATAATAATTATTTCTTCTTTGAACTTTTCAACATGAAAGATATCCGCAAGCTCTTTAATTAACCCTTTAGCAATCAATTTTTCAATAGTAGCATCAGATAATCCTTCTATATTCATTGCATTCCTACTTACAAATAAGGTAAACAATTTATTTTTTTTTGCAAGGCACTCCTCATTTGGACAATATAAGAATTTCACACCATTATCCTGTTTAACTCCAGTTTTACCTCCACACACAGGACAAACTTCTGGTATTTCTGCCATTCCGCTTCTAGTTATATTCTCAGCTACCTGTGGGATAATCATGTTTGCCTTGTATACACCTATGGTATCTCCAATTCCAAGCTCTAGACCTTCCATGATACTTATATTATGAAGACTCGCTCTACCTACCGTTGTACCTTCAAGTTCTACAGGTTCAAATATTGCTATAGGATTAATTAATCCCGTTCGAGATGCACTCCATTCTACTTCTAACAGCGTTGTTTCTTTAATTTCATCACGCCACTTGAAGGCCACTGAATCTCTCGGGAACTTCGCGGTTGAACCTAATGACTCCCCATATGCAATATTATCGTAAATTAAAACTAATCCATCAGAAGGAAAATCATTTTCTGCAATATTTTCAGCAAACCATGAAACTGATTCTTCTATATTCAAGGAATTTACTTCTTTGAACTCAACAACATCAAAGCCTTGAATCTTTAGCCAAATTAATTGAGCAACCCTCGAGTTTTGAAAGTCAATATTATCTGCTTTAACTATTGAAAATGCATAGTAATATACATTTCTCTCAGAAGTAATCTTATTATTTAACTGTCTTACTGAGCCACTGCAAAGATTTCGCGGGTTCTTATATTTAGCGACCACATCTTCTATTTCATTATTCATTTTGACAAAATCCGAATAACGGATAATAGCTTCTCCTCTTAAAATCAAATTTCCCTTATATGAAATATTAACAGGTACGTTTTTAAACACTTTAGCATTATTTGTTATTACTTCACCAACTTCACCAGTTCCCCTAGTAACAGCCTTTATAAGCTTGCCTCCCGCATAGGTTAATACAATTGTAAGCCCGTCTAACTTCCAAGAAAGAATACCGTTTTCTTGTCCAATCCATTGCTTCAAAACATCTACATTTTTTGTTTTATCTAAAGACAACATAACCTTTTCATGCTGTTCTTTAGGTAAATTGCTCAGTAATTCATAGCCAACATGTATTGATGGACTACTAGAAAGCACAACACTCATTTCTTTTTCCATCTCCAATAATTCATCATATAGCTTATCATATTCTATATTTGGCATAACTTCTGTATTTTCTTGATAATATGCTTTAGCTGCATTGTTTAATATTTCAATCTTATTTTTCATCGATTGAAGTTTATCCATCATGTAATGTGACCTCCAAATAATCTCTTTATATCTGTTCCGCTTAATATGATTTGTTGTTGCTATTTTTTGTTTGAGCCGTATGATTTTCTCGATGACTTACTTTTTCTTTTAAACAATATGGTATATATTGCAACTATAGATATTGCTAACCAAACTATACCCCATACAATAGAGGGAATATGTGTTAACTTAGCTAGCTGTACCGCATCAGTTACTGGCATCTTACCCAAGCTAAACAAGCCAAATTGATTATTAATCTGCATCAAAATAGTGTCTACAAAAGTATCATATATTGCATATGTGACACTTCCAATACCAATAATCTCTATTACCCAATCATTTAATTTTTCATTTTGAATCATATATACAATAAGTGCAAAAATAGTGAAAATAACAGAATAAAGCATTGTAAAGGAAATAATACCCGAATATTTAAATGTCACAGCTAAGAAAATGATTGCAATAACCCCTATTATGTACTTTTTGAATTTAGTATTTTTAAGTAGTAGTATGCAAATTGCAAAAAGGACGCTTCCAAGATATCCTCCATTTGCAATAAGAAAAGCGGATAACCAATCCTTTGGGAGAGAATTCACATGCCCGCTTTCATTGAAATATATCTTGAGCTCTATTATGTTGCTCCCTGTAACAAGCGCCATAAAGGCGTGCCCAAGTTCATGTAAAAAAACGGTAAACAGCTTAATTGGCTTAATTACAATAGTGTTCCAAAAAACCATCAGCGCTATAAAAATAATAAAGAATCTTCCTGTTTGCTTCATTAGTACCCCCAAGCTTCGAAATAAGTGCGACTAAGTCTAGTTGGAGCTAGCTGCTCCATCTAGACCAAGCCTTCTTTATAAATTATAACCTGTGTTCTTAGAAAAGGAAAGATATTCACTATTTCTGTTAGTTTATATAATTGTTCACATCAGCAAGCGTTATGCCTTGGTGCAATGCAATATTAAGACCATTTGCCACTACTTTCGAAGTTCTATTAATAATATCGTCTATTTCTTTAGGCGTAACTATTAATTGTCCAACAAATGGGTTTAATGCTGTCTTTAGTAGCTCATATTTTTTTTCACGATCCATATTCTTAAGCATATTGTAGAAATCCGTTCCCTCAGGGGCTTCTTTAATCATACTATCAATTACCAGATCCATAGCATCATTTGTAAGTGTAGCAGCATCAACTACGGTTGGAACACCAATTGCTATAACAGGCATGCCTAATGTAGCCTCGCTGAGCTCCATTCTTTTATTGCCTACCCCTCCACCAGGTGCGATACCAGTGTCAGCTATTTGAATTGTAGTACTTACTCTCTCCATGCTTCTAGCGGCCAAAGCATCTATTGCTATTATAAAATCAGGTTTTATTCTCTCAACAACACCCCGTATTATCTCCCCTGTTTCAATTCCAGTTATGCCCATTACGCCTGGAGAAATAGCACAAACAGATCTTACACCATCGTCAACTTTGTCTGGCATATATTCTAAAAGATGCCTAGTTACCATTAAGTTAGATAGCACCTTCGGACCTAATGCATCTGGAGTAACATTCCAGTTTCCCAATCCAACTACGAGTATTGTAGAATTCTCTTTTAAATTCATTAATGAAATTAATTCTTTTGACATCGCATCAATTGTTTTTTGGTTGATTTCAGGATCATCTTCCCTCAATTTGGGTATTTCCAATGTAATATAGTTCCCCATTGGCTTACCAATAGCAGCCTCACCAGTGGGTGACGTTATGCGGACTCTTGTTATTTTAACTTGTTCGTCGCCTGCGTTTTCTACAATTACGCCTGGTGGTGTTTTGTTCTCCTGTGCCTGTTCTCTTGCTTCACTGCTGTTCATAAAAATCTCATGCGCTTCAATTACAAGATCTGTACGTCTATTAGACAAATTTATCATAGTTTTTTATTCCTTTCACAAAAATTATTTAAAAGTGATATATATATTATTTCTAAATATGTTGATTTTAGTCTCAACTTTTCTGTATTAGAAATTTTGGCTTGTACTTGCATTTTAAAATCTTTCATGATAAAATATCTTCTGTTACGGGCAATAAGCGGTTTTGTAAACCGATAAAATATTATTAGTAATTTTTGCTCACGTATTAAGCGAAATTAGGCTCGCAGGAGGTGAATACTTTGCCAAATATTAAATCAGCAATAAAGAGAGTTAAGATAACTCAGGCTAAGACTTTACAGAACATTATTAAGAAGTCAGCCCTTAAGACAACAATTAAGAAATGTAAAGAAGCTATAGCTAAGGGTGCTGAAACCGCAACTGAAGCATACAAAACCACTACTAAGGCTATAGATAAAGCCGCAGCTAGTAATTTACTTCACAAGAACACCGCTGCAAGAAAAAAATCTAGATTAGCAAAAGCCTTGAATGCAGTAAAATAAATAGAAAAACGAAAACTCAGGTTTTTGGCCTGAGTTTTTATTTTTTTATTTATATTCATATTTATTGCAATTATTTTTACTTATACGAATTTTACAAATACTTGATTTGCAAGGTCTAAACCAAAGCTGGTAAGCTTGACATTTTCACCATCAATTTCAATTAGATGATTTTTTTTAAGCTCATCAAAGCTATCTGTATACTTTATAAACATATCCTGGTTAAACAAATCTTGAAATTCCGAATTACTCACACCTTGTGTAAGCCTAAGCCCCAAAAACATAAATTCAGACATCTGCTCATTGATGTCTACTGTGCAACTCTCTTCAACAGGCTTTTCACCTTTTTCCAAATGTTTAATGTATCCCTCAATAGAGTATTCATTTGAAAATCTCATATCTTGCAATAACGAATGTGCTCCAGCCCCTAATCCGAGGTAATCTACACGCTTCCAATAGGTTAAGTTGTGTTTGCATTCATAGCCTTCTTTTGCAAAATTTGATATTTCATATAGGCTATAGCCGTTTAGTTTTAAGTATTCTATAGCATAATGGTACATCTCCCTATCAAGCTCATCCTCCATCTGTATAAGCTCTCCACTTTCAAGCATGTCACCAAACTTAGTACCCTCTTCGATTTTCAAGCTATATGCAGAAATATGTGTTATGTCTGCATCAATTAATGCCTTTAATGTTTCTACCCAGTCCCCCATTGTCTGTCCAGGTATTCCAAAAATCACATCCGCATTTATGTTTTTAAAGCCAACTTTCTTAGATAGCTCAATACTTGAAATAAAATCTTCAGCCGAATGCCGTCTGCCTAAATACTTTAGCATATTGCCCTGGTAAGCCTGTAGTCCAATACTTATTCTGTTTATTCCATTACGCCTATATGCTATTAGCTTCTCAATATCTAGTGTACCTGGATTGCTCTCTATACTTATTTCACAATCTTCAGAAATGTTGAAATTTGCCCTGCACGTGGTCAATATATCACTAATATACTTATGCTCCACACACGATGGAGTTCCTCCTCCGATGAAAATAGTATCAATAAAATTAAATTTCAGTTGCTCACAATAAAGTTCAATTTCCTTTTTCATTGCGCTGAAGTATTCCTCTGCAAAATTTAGTTTTCCTGCATATGAATTAAAATCACAGTAGTTACATTTCGAGCTGCAAAAAGGAACATGAATATATAGACCTGTCTTTGTCATAATTGGCATTACTTTCATCTCCTTTAAGTCTTCTTTATGCTTTCTATACCTATAGTACCACATCATTATATGGTATACTAGTTTAGGATAAACCAAAAACAAAAGCATTAACTGGAGCATTAAATGGAAACCAAAATAAGCAGTAATAAATCCTTCTACAAAATGGCTTTTGCGCTAGTAATGCCAATGGCCTTACAAAATCTAATAAATGTGGGAATAACCTCAGTAGATGTTCTTATGCTTGGAAAAGTCAGTGAAACAGTACTCTCTGCTGCATCCTTAGCAGGACAGATTCAGTTTATTATGATACTTGTTTTCTTTGGTTTAGCATCTGGTTCAGCAGTTCTAACTGCTCAATACTGGGGAAAAAGAGATACCAAAAGTATTGAAAAGGTGATGGGAATCTGTATGAGGTTTTCACTACTCGTTTCAATATTTTTTACTGCAGTTGTGTTGCTGTTTCCAGAACAAATCATGAAAATATTCACCTCTGAAGCGCCTGTTATTTCAGAAGGAGTAAAGTACCTTAGAATTGTATCGTTGTCATATGTTTTTGTGGCTATCACAATGATTTATTTGAATATAATGAGAAGTGTTGAACGTGTAATAGTTGCAACAGTTATTTACCTTATCTCTCTTTTTATAAATGTAATAATCGCGGCGCCACTGATTTTTGGACTATTTGGGTTTCCAAAGCTAGGAATTCAAGGTGCGGCTATTGCCACCTTAGCCTCCAGGGCTTTTGAGCTAATTTGTGTTTTCATATATGCTCGCAAATATAACAATGTTATACACTTCAAGTTTTCAAGCTTATTTGTCCGTGATAAGTTCCTTTTCAAAGACTTTCTAGTATACTCTGTTCCAGTTACTCTAAATGAGCTTATGTGGGGTGCAGGGGTAGCTATGAATGCTGTTGTTTTGGGCCATTTGGGTAGTTCTGTTGTTTCTGCCAACTCTGTTGCTCAGATTACAAGACAACTGGCCACTGTTATTGCTTTTGGTCTTGCCAATGCTACTGCAATAACTGTAGGTAAGGCAATTGGTGAAAACAACTTTCTCGCAGCAAAGGACTATTCCGACCGTTTTATAAAGCTAAGCATATTAGCAGGTGTAGGAGGCTCAATAGTCATTCTAATTGTACGGCCAATTGCAATGGCAACTCTCAATCTCACTCCCCTCGCACAAGGATATTTGTCCGCAATGATGTTTGTAATGTCTTACTTTGTTGTTGTGCAAGCAGTTAATACAACACTTATTGTTGGAGTTTTCCGTGGCGGTGGAGATACAAAATTTGGTTTGTATCTTGATATTATAGCAATGTGGGGCGGCTCAATTTTAGTGGGCGTATTGGCTGCTTTCGTTTTCAAGTGGAGTGTTCCTATTATCTACATTATTTTAATGAGTGATGAAATTATAAAAATTCCTTTCACGGTTTTGAGATATAAGAGCAGAAAGTGGCTCAATAACGTGACACGATAAACTGAAATTATTATTTCAGTTGAATGGGAGGATTAACCATGGCAAGCGAAAAATTGGATTATAAAAAAGAATACAAGGATTTATATTTGCCCAAAAACAAAGCAACTTTGATTGATGTTCCAACAATGAATTTTATTATGGTAGATGGAAAAGGAAATCCAAATGACGAGGGTGGAGAATATCAATCAGCAGTAGAATTATTGTACGGATTATCTTACAAAATTAAAATGAGCAAAAACGGTGGTAGCCCGCCACAGGTATATTTTGACTATATTGTGCCACCCCTTGAAGGCTTATGGCGGCTGAATAATGATAAGAAGGACTTTACAGAAAAAGATAAATACTGTTGGACCTCCATGATCAGGCAGCCAGAATTTGTGACTAAAGAAGTATTTAGTTGGGCATGTTCTGAACTTAAAAAAAAGAAACCTCAAATTGATGTTTCAAAAGCTTATCTTGAAACTTTTACTGAAGGCTTGTGTGTTCAAATGATGCATCTTGGCTCATTTGAAGATGAATCAAATACGATTGTCCAAATAGAAACTTTCACTAAAGAACAGAATTTGAAAAATGCAATATCTTCTTTACAACCCAATGGAAGAATTCGAAGACATCATGAGATTTATTTATCGGATCCACGAAAAACCGCACCCGAAAAGATGAAAACAGTGATAAGGCATCCTGTTGAATACTAAATTTAGATGTATGTTTTAGGCATGAACTTATAATTTTCATATAACTAAGTCAGATTAGTTTAAAATTGTGAAGTATTGATTATTTATTAGTCAGAGTAGGTCGTTTTGAAACCTACTCTTTTTTGAAAAGTCACGGAAAGATTTCTTCACATTTGATAATTGATGTAATATTACAAATGTAAAGTTAAATTTCCGTTGAAAGAGGCGAGAATTTGTGAAAAATAGATTAGAGGAAATTCGGAAACAACGAGGTATTAAACAAGAAGAACTTGCGGTTGAATTAGAAGTTTCAAGACAAACAATAGGTTCTCTTGAAAATGGTCGATATAATCCGTCAATCATATTAGCATTTAAAATAGCTCGATATTTTGAGTTGCCTATTGAAGAAATTTTTATTTATGAGGAGGAAGAAATATGACGAATATAAGCAGAATTTTGTTTGTAGTTTTATCAATCGTAGGAGCTGTATTATTGCTATTGGGAGGTTTGGTATTCACAGCAGAAGACTTAAAAATGGTTTCTGGCTTGTGTATTGGGTTTGGTTCTGTAATGTTGGCATTAGGAATTGGCAATTTGCTTCGTTCTTTTATGGTATCAGCAATGGAAGATGAAAAAATGAAACACTTAAAAGCTATAGAGGTAAGTGATGAGCGCAATACAAGAATTAGAGAAAAATCAGGTTATATGGTTAGTAAAATTATGAACTACATGATTTGTGGTTTGGTATTGGCGTTAGGATTTATGAATGTAAATAAAACAATTTTGATTACGGTTGCTTTCTTGCCTTTGGTAAGTCTTGTATTAGCTATTATATTTTCAATTTATTATTCTAAAAGAATGTAGAGAAACAGTATAATCTTTTGCTATAATTATTTCATTTTCCCTATTGCACATTTTTTATAAAATATGTTGCATTAGTTGAATTATGAGAAGTAGAAATTTTTTATGATTATCAAGGAGATACAGTGGTATGAAAAAATATTCAAAAGTATCTATGTTTGGGATGATTTTATCAGCAATTGCTATGCTGATTTCTGGTGTAAGCATTTTATACAGTGCTAAAAGTGGGATGTCAAAAGGCCCTAGTATTAGTATTTTTTGTTGTATGGTTACTATTTTTGGTGCAAACGTAGCAATCGCAGAAAATTCTAAAATAAACAAAAATAAATAGTAAACATGCATAACTATGAATACAATGCGTGGTTGTGTTATGTCGCATCATGTTTAAAAGTGTGAATTTAGGATTAATAAAATTAGATACGGAGGGTTAATGTGATAAAGAAAATTTACTTATGCTTATGTGTGCTAATAATTTTTACATTGCCTACTGGCTGCTCAAAAGTAAAAGATTTACAAAGTAATTTAAATGAGAACAAAGGGAGATATCAACAGGCAATTGACAATATTAAAGAGAAGCATTACCCACAGGCAATTGGAATATTAAAGGATTTGCCTGATTATAAAGATACAAATAATTTATTAGAACAATTACGATATTTAATAAACGGCTCATATATTAGCAATGGTATTTGGGCAGTGGGCGCCATAACATCCCAAGGTAGAGTGCAATTAGCTTATGATGGCGTAGAAATTAATGGAATTTCTTCTGTTAAAACATGGGATGATATAAAATCTATTTCTGCAAGAGGTGGAGACTCTATAGAAGGATTGACGAAAGAAGGAAAAATAATTACTACAAGTACTGTTACAAAAGAAGAATTGCTAGGTTCTGAGGTTGCTCCGACTAATTCAATGGCTGTTGTTGTTGAGGCAGTTGCAAATTGGAGTAATATAGCATTATTTCAGACATTTTATCCGCAATCAGCTATTGCTCTTAACAAGGATGGGAATGTATATGCTGCTTATCCTGGTTATGAAGATGGTACATTAAAGCTTAAAGGATGGGATAATATTCTGTCTGTTGCGGATGGGAGATGTTATGCAGTTGGAATTAAGGCCGATGGAACTGTTATTAGTAATAATTACGATTATGTTGGAATTATAGATACATCAAAATGGACAGATATTGTAGCTATATCGGCAGGTACATCATTAATTGGATTGCGAGAAGATGGTACTGTTGTGTCAACTGGCTTAAACAGATATGGGGAAGGAAATGTATTAGATTAGAAAAATATCATTGCTATATCTACTAACTATAGTTGTACACTAGGTCTGAAAAATGATGGTACTATGGTTCTGGCAGGGGATTGTAGCAATAGTGGTGCTAAAACACCAGATGTTACAAGCATGAAAGGTTTGTATGTACCACAAATTAGCTTAAATAATTAGAATTGATATTTATAATGAAATTAAAAGAATAGTCTTGTAAATATTCTATTAAATGGCTTTTATTTTGTTTTTGGTTTAATAGTTAATCCACATTCTTTATTAAATGTTCAGTAATAAAGTAATTTAAGGTCTCAACATCTGCGTCGCTCTAGCTTAATGTGGCGGATTTGTTTGGGAAAGGCTTGGAATAGGATAATGAATATTTGTAGAAAATAACGAAGTAAATATTATTTATATTTAGTTGATAGAGGTAAAATATGAAAAAACAAATATTAATATTTGTTTTAGTAATTTTATTGGTAGGATGTAGTAATAGCAAACAAAATATTAAAAGCAAGGTATTATGTATAATGTGATTTGAGTTTGCTTCATGTCTAATAAATGTTTTCTTATTATTATAAAGTTTATTCTCATTTTCTTTGGTTATAGTTCTTTATGCAGGGCATATCCGCTAAGTAGCATTCCAATTCCTCCTATTAAGGAAATTACTAATCCTACAGTCCTGAAATTTGATGTATTGGAATCAATAATTCTTTCATACTTAATAGTATCCATAGCACCGCCATTCTTAAGTACCTCATTATCTCCAATACTTTGTCCTATAGTCACAGAAGAAAAAATTAGTGTAATTCCAACAGCAAGTGCAATCACCATAACGCATAACCATGTTATTGCCACTTTCCTTTTCATGAAAAATCCACTCCTTCGCAAAATGCAAATAATCCTTACTTCATTATATATAACGAATATGAATTAAACTCACATTGATTTATCTCAGTTAATACTATATTTTGTATGTGCATTAGTCAAGTGGAAAGAAATTAATTTTATCACCTAGGTTATTTACCGCATTATTCAGTCGCCAAAGTCCAAATTTCCTTACTGCACAATCTTTATATAATGTAGTGCTTAACTAACTAAATCAAAAGTTAAAAACATCCTGCCCCTTAAAAAAGGTTAAGCAGGATGTTTTTTAGTATTTTAAAATTTGTGTAATTTAATCCGGTATCACTAATTTTATATTGATGATTCTAAAATACTCTGTATAAAAAGCTAACGGTATATGTTACCTACATTTGATAGTGTAGTGTTTTTTAAAAATACCATTTAATAATTGAAAGGTACTGTAATTACTGGGTTTCAGCCATTCTAAATTTCAAGTGGTCTAGTAAATGTATCAATAATATAAAATGTAGGATTATACCATCAGGTCTTTTAAGGGTAGTTAAAAGTGTGAGCCTTCTTCAATTTTAATATATTCTACAGTATTTCAATAGTATTTCAAGTATCTATTTTTTATTGCGTTCAAGGCATAATTTTGATAAAATTAAAAATAAAGGTAAACTATGGAATCCTATTGTAAGCTACTTGCTACGAATAAGTTTTAAAATGTGCAACAAATTATGGGAGGGTAATCCTCATGGATTCTAAAATTAAAAAAGTATTGGTAGCTACATTGTGTTTGGTCATTTTAACTTCGATAGGCTTAAACATATATCAATACACAGATATTAAAAAAGATAATGTAAGCGACCGTCAAACGTTGGAAAAGTATATGCAAAATCATGAAATAAGCTTTTCAAATGTATTTGCAGGTGATACACCGATTGTTGATTATATTAAGAATACTGAAAATTTAAATAGAGTTATTGATGGAATTCAAAATTCAGAATCTTACTTTCAGATAGCAAAAACTTATTTTGTTGAAGTTAAAGGTAAACTATCTGGCTTTGCAGGAACAGAAAATTTAATATCCATTGGATACCTATCGGAACTCAAGTCATATAGAGTATATCTTGAAAGTAATAATAAAGAACCTTATGGCGATATTAATCAAATCATGAACGCTATGAATGATTTTCAGATAATTGCTAACTGGCTTATTGAAAGAAATAATAAAAACGATTTTACAGTTTATACAGATGAAGATTTTTATAATCAAGTTTACTCAAAACTCAAAAGTGGCATTACAAAGACTTACTCTAAATATTTCACTAAGACGGACGCAAACACACCAAATTTATCTATACGTAGTTATGTATTAGAAAGTTCAGATGAACCTCTAAAACCTAGTGTTTCGATACAAGAGGATAGCAAATTTACATTTATTTATTCTGGATTAAGCAGTTATATCGGATTTGGTTCTTATAAAATTGATAACAATAATCTAATTCTTAAAACTGATGACAATAAATACAAGTACGTGTTTGAGATGAAAAATGATACTTTGATATTTAATTCTGAAAAATCATCTGCAATTCCATCTTTTGCAAATATGCCTAATGGTGCAGTTTTCAAATAAATGTACCATTAACAAAATGAGTATAATTCGAAGTTGAATTTGTTCACTATATTTATAAATCACGACTAACTAACTCAGTATTGGTCGACTTTCCCATTATCCAGCTATCCATTAGGCTAATAATGGACGTGCGAATCTGGTGGGTATTTGTAATATAATATGCTGTAAATTTTATTTAATATATTAGGCAATTGTTAAATGATAATTTTAAAAAATGTGGATAACTTTTTTAAAAATCGTATAAATATCACAGGTTATTGTGTGAAAATTTGTTTTTGGCTAATTTTAATAAGCCAACAAGGTTCTTTGAAAATTTAATAGC
>DATCIH010000103.1:0-3478 GCA_036507955.1 Clostridiaceae bacterium
TTGATATTTATTCACTTAAGCTCCATCACTAATTCCTTAAAGCAGTTACCTCTTACTTCAAAATTAGGATAAGCATCAAAACTTGCACAGGCTGGAGAAAGAACTACTGTATCCCCGTCTATTGCTAGTTCCTTAGCTTTAAGGATTGCCTCCCCTAGATTATCAACAATATATATAGCTAAATTGATTCCTCGTCGTGAACAGACTTCTAAAAAAGCTTCTTTTATTTTTTCTTTCGTTGTCCCTGTTAGTATTAACACTTTAATTTTATCTATTCCGTTTTCAGCTAGAACTTGAAAAGGAAGTTTTTTATCATATCCTCCAGCTATAAGAATAACTTGTGTATCAAAGGAAGATAATCCTGCTAGAGTTCTAGTTGGACTTGTACCTATAGAATCATTATAGTATTTTACTCCCTTTAGTTTTCTCACAAATTCAATTCTATGTTCCACACCTGTCATCTCAAGAGAAACCTTCCTCATTGTCTTTATGCTCACCTCTTCTGAAACTGAGCAAAAGGCCGCTAAGAGATTTTCAATATTGTGAAGCCCTATAAGCAGTACTTCCTCTCTATCACATATTTTTTTACCCTTAAGATATAGAACCCCCTCTGCTAGATAGGCCCCTTCTTGAATTATAGATTTTACACTAAAACTAATAACGCTGCCTTTTGCTTCTGACTTCATAGCTCTTGTTATATCATTGTCTTCATTTAATACTAAAATTCCAGTCTTATCCTGGGCTTTAAAGATGTTTTTCTTTGAAGTTATATATTCTTCCATATCCCTATGGATATCTAAATGATTAGGGCTTAAATTTGTTATTAAAGCAACCTCTATGGGTTCATTCATGCTCATTAGTTGAAAGCTTGAGAGCTCAAGGACTACCTTATCTTCCTCACTTATTTCTTCTATTCTTGAAAATAAAGGTGTTCCGATATTACCTCCAACAAAGGTTTTGTAGCCTTCTTCCTTTAACATATTATATATTATGGTGGTGGTAGTGGTTTTTCCATCACTGCCGGTGATTCCATATATCTTACCTTTACAGTACTTTACAAATTCCTCCATCTCAGATGTTATATAGGCCCCTTCTTCCTTTGCCTTTAAAAGGAAGGGATTATCAAGCCTCATAGAAGGAGTCTTGAAAATAACATCAAAACCCGTAAGCTTTGTTAAATAATCTTCACCTAAATTAACACTTACTCCTTTATCCTCTAAGTCCTTTATTATACTTCCTAAAGATAATTCATCCATCTTATCAAAGGCTGTTACCTTAGCCTTTAGCTTTAGTAAAAAATCTATAAGTGGTCTGTTACTTATTCCAATACCAATAACACCCACTTTTTTACCTTTTATAAAAGCTTTAAAATCCTCAAAATCTTTTTCCATTTTAACCTCCGAAATAATATGCAATATATATTCCATTATATCCACTAATTCAAAAATTAGGACACATATATATGTGTCCTATAAAACTTAAGCTTTTTAAAACTTTATTTTTTCTCCTATATAGGCTTCAAGTTCTTCAATGTTTAGTCTTATCTGTTCCATAGTATCCCTATCTCTCACTGTCACTGTATTATTTTCAAGTGTGTCAAAATCCACAGTTACACAATAAGGAGTTCCTATCTCGTCTTCCCTTCTATATCTTTTGCCTATACTTCCTGCCTCATCATAATCCACATTGAAGCTTTTAGCAAGTTTAGCATATACCTCCTGGCTTTTTTCGGTTAGTTTTTTAGATAATGGAAGTACTGCAACCTTAAAAGGTGCCAGAGTAGGATGAAGCCTTAGTACCGTTCTAACATCTCCATTCTCAAGTTCTTCCTCATCATAGGCATCTATCAAGAATGCTAAGGTCACCCTATCCGCTCCAAGGGAGGGTTCAATACAATAAGGTATATATTTTTCATTAGTGATTGGGTCAAGATAGTTCATATCAGCCCCAGAATGATTCATATGCTGCTTTAAATCATAATCTGTACGATCGGCAACTCCCCAAAGTTCTCCCCAACCAAAGGGGAATAAGAACTCTATATCAGAGGTAGCATTGCTATAAAAGGATAATTCTTCTTTTTCATGATCTCTAAATCTCAAAGAAGTTTCCTTTAAACCTAAGTCAAGTAAAAATTTCCAGCAATAGCTCTTCCAATATAAAAACCACTCCATATCTGTGCCAGGCTTGCAGAAGAATTCTAACTCCATCTGTTCAAATTCTCTGGTTCTGAAGGTGAAATTCCCTGGAGTTATTTCATTTCTAAAGGATTTTCCTACCTGGGCTATACCAAAGGGTACTTTTCTCCTGGATGCTCTTTGAACATTTTTAAAGTTAACAAATATTCCCTGAGCTGTTTCCGGCCTTAAAAATATTTCTGCTTTACTATCCTCTGTTACCCCTTGAAAAGTCTTAAACATTAAGTTAAATTTTCTTATGTCTGTGAAAGACTTCTTTCCACAGTTAGGACATACTATACCTTTATCATCTATATAAGCTTTTAGTTCCTCATTGCTCCAGCCATCTGCACTAGCTACTTCTACTCCTTGCAAGGTCATATGATCCTCTATAAGCTTATCTGCTCTGAATCTTGACCTACACTCCTTACAGTCCATAAGTGGATCTGCAAACCCACCTACATGCCCTGAAGCTACCCAAACCTCTGGATTCATAAGAATTGCACAATCCACTCCTACATTATAGGGACTCTCTTGGACAAATCTTTTCCACCATGCCTTTTTAACATTATTTTTAAACTCTACTCCTAAGGGACCATAATCCCAAGAATTCGCTAAGCCTCCGTATATCTCTGAACCAGGGAATATAAAACCTCTTACCTTAGCAATATTAACAATCTTATCCATAGTTTTTTCAAATGCCATATAAATACCTCCAATATAAAATAATATAAAAAAAAGACCTGTACCATAAGGGACGAAATAATCCGCGGTTCCACCCTTTTTGGCAATAGCCCTACTTATAAAAACATGCTCAAAAGCGCCTTTCCTATTATAAACTAACTCCTTTCACCAGGTAGAGTCTCTCTAAAAGTATAAAATAGTACTCTTCTTTTTCATTGCAATATATAGTTTTATTAAATTAATTTCATAAAAGTTTAAATAGTTATTAACTATTATTAGAAAAATTGGCTCCGCGAAAAGGATTCGAACCTTCAGCCTCTCGGTTAACAGCCGAGCGCTCCACCGTTGAGCTATCGCGGAACGTTACATAAATTATTATACCAAAAATTATAAGATTTGCAAGTGTTTTTAAAATAAATATTTACATTATTTTATATATCGATTGACTATAATATCGTTCTAATATGAACAGGGACATACCTAATGTCATTAAGTTAGAGTATTTGTCATTAACCAATATATGTATATTTATATAATAAGAGGTAAATGAAGCTGAATTGATAGTTTTATTTAGCTCTTATTTATATTTTTCTTATTTTTAGGCATGCAAATTAAGCAGA
>DATCIH010000104.1:0-3116 GCA_036507955.1 Clostridiaceae bacterium
CCTTATAAAGTTGCTCTTTATTTGATAAATCCCAGAAAAATTCACCTTCCCCGTTTGTAGGATATAACTTTATAAATGATATAGCGTATAGCCCACTTTTAAGGTAAGCGTCAAAAATTCTCCATCTTTATTTTTAATAATTTCTTTGATAAACTAAATCCAGTTCAAAGCCACAATCAGCTTGAACTGGATTTTATTTTAATCTTTTTTATTATGAAGATTCTTATTTTGAAATTTTACGGTTTCAGGTAATTCTTTGGACCAAGGCATATATTTTAATAGCGTATCTTTATCCTTATTTTCTAAATTGGACATCATATCCATTAAGTACACTAAGTACTTTTCTACAACTAAACCATTGGATTTAGCCGTTTCTACTATGCTATAAATAATTGCACTTGCTCTAGCTCCTTTAGGAGTATTACACATGAGCCAGTTCTTGCGGCCAATAACAAATGGTTTTATTGCACGTTCAGCTCCATTATTATCAATTTCTAAGGATCCATCTGTTAAAAAAGTCCTGAAGCTTGGCAAAAGTTTTCTGCTATATTCTAAGGCTGCGCCTAAAGGACTTTTGGGTAGCGCATTATTTATTTCTATATCAACATATTTTATAAATTCTTCAATAATCGGTGCTGATTTTTCAAGCCTTGTTTTATATCTATTTTTATAGTAATCATCAATACCTTCATATTTTTCTCTTAGATCTTTTTCGATTTTATAAAGTTGCTCGCAAAAATTAAACCCTATTACTGCTCGCGATTTTTTCAGGGCTTCTTCATCTAGCTTTGTCACTATTTCGAAATATTTTCTCCTAATATGAGCCAAACAGTATAGCCTTTCTGCATTTGCTACATAATTGTACCCAGAATAGCCATCCGTCTGAAGTATTCCAGAAAAACCTTTGAGAAAATCTCTGGGGCAAGAACTTGATCTTGTCTTTTGGTAATCATACAAAACAATCGGATCTTTATATTCACCAGTTTTGTATAACCACATATATTTTTTAGCCTTTGAATCTTCACCTTTAGGGTCCACAACAACTACGGTTGTTTCATCAGCTTGAACATAATGACTTTCTAATAGTTTTTCCTTCATTATGTTATAGACCGGTTCAAACTCTTTCGCAGCACCAATTATCCAATTAGACAAAGTTTGCCTAGAAAGATTGGCTCCAAGCATATCAAAATAGGTTTCCTGTCTATATAACGGTAGTGCAAATTGATATTTAAGATTTATCACATGGCTTAGCAACTCATTAGATGCCATGCTTTTATATAAGAAAGTATTAGGCGCTTTTGTTGTAACTATATTTACTTTTCCTTCTACTTCTTCACAAACTTTGCAAGCGTAGCTATAGGTTATATGCTCTTCTATATATAGCTCAGCAGGTTTATATTTTAGAAGTTCCTTTGATTTAGTTCCTATAACAACTAGTTTGCTATTGCATTTATCACAATTAGCTTTATCCTTATCCAATTTATGTTCAATAACTACTCTTTCTAAATTAGCTAAGTTATCTTTCTTTCCTATATAAGAAGATGGTTTATTTCTCTTGTAAGTTATTTCTTCAATGGTTGGCTCAACAGCTTTAATATCGCAACACTTTTCAGCCTCGTCAAAGAGAGATATTTGATTGGAATCTATTTGTTCACTAGATTGCCCAAATATCTTTCTGTTTTTATTAAGTACCTGACCTTTTAAATATTCCAATTCATTTTTTAACTCATTAATTTCTTTATTCTTAGAAGCTAGTTCTTTATCTCTTAATTCCAGCTCTTTTTCCATCCTTAAAATTAATGCTTTTGTCTTTTCATCTAGTTCATTTCCTATTCTTAAGCCATCCATTTTACTACCTCTGCTTATGCTTTTTTATACTTATATTATAGCAGAAAACCCTTGATTTATCAAGGGTTTAAGGACTTTTATATCATCTTAATAACAGTTCTTTTCTTCAACTGGTTTGAACTTTGATTTAGTTCTGACTTCATATCCTTTTAAGAGCCATCGTAATTCTTCTAGGTTAACTCTTAAGGCTTCCGCCTTTGTCATTGGCCATTTGAATTTGCTCTTTTCTAGACGATAGTAATATAACCAAAAGCCCTCATCAAAATGCAGTATCTTAAGCTTATTCATTTGCTTGTTACAAAATACAAATAGTGCCTTTTCAAAGGGATCTAACTTAAGTTCAGTTTCAATAATAAGAGATAATCCATCAATATTCTTTCTTAAATCAGTTATTCCACAAGCTAAATATACCTTACTTACTTTATCAATATTTAACATAATTTTGCTAATTCTCTTACTAGGGACAATAAAGTGTTTTTATCTTCAGCAGGAATGAATATCTTAACATTTCCTATTTCAATTTTAATTGATTGCGCTGCAGCCTTAGTATTTTCTGAAATATTAACATTAGGTACATTAATTACATGGAAAGTTTGAGCTTTCTTAAGCTTTTTTCTTTGATTATATAACTGATTATGCTTTATATTATTTTCTTTGCAAAAGTCTATTATGCTACCCTTATGTTTTGCGAATTTATCCATTATTTCTGTCCAATTTATGCTATTAGCTTCTTTATTCATTAACAGGTCCCCTTTATTATTTGATACCTGTTATTTTATCCTAGGATTTTAGCAGATTCTAGGCGTTAATTTTTTTACGCTTACCTTTTAAGTAGCTCTAATAAAGGTTTAATATAATTTACTATATTATCTAATGATAATTCTTTCATATTAGTCACAGATCTAATAATCTCTAGTATTTCCAACGGCACATTATTAAGTCCATTACCTGAAGATAACAATTTTTCACATGTTGGACAGTAATACTCATCAGCATGCCACTTTATGATAGGAATATCATTAACTAGTAAAAATGCTTTTACATCACCATTTGTTGAGTGTCCATATTCATATCTTATGGATCCTTTTCCATTATCAATGTATATAAGAATTGTATCCTCTTACCAAACAACTTCATCCTTTGATAATTTACTTAAAACATTCACTTGGAATGATTTTTTATTCCATAATCTCATTTTTCATCTCTTTTCTGCTTATCATTAAGCAACTTAATGAAGTTATATTATTTTATTTATAATCATTGATTAT
>DATCIH010000105.1:0-54856 GCA_036507955.1 Clostridiaceae bacterium
CTAAGGGGCTTCGCCACAAATTTTTTACTCCTTGTCAAGTACTTTATTTAAATTTTACGTAAAAAAAAGAGCAGGGTGCATTTTTTGCATACTACTCTAAAGAGAGTTTTATTTAATTTTTCTTAACTTAATGACATTAGGTATGTCCCTGTTCATATTAGATTGGTAAAAGCCAAAATAGCTTTAAACAGATCTCCATCAATTTGTATTTCTAAGGATCCTCCCATTGCTTCTGCTATACTTTTTGCAATGGTAAGACCAAGGCCAGAACCTTCACTGCTTCTAGATTTATCACCTCTTTTAAATCTTTCAAATATCTCAGTTGTATCAAAATCCATTTCGTAGCTGGATATATTTTTTATTATTATTTTTACAGAGTTAATATCCACTATAAAATTCATATATACTCTGGTATTTTCCATGGAATACTTTAAAGCATTGGAGATAAGGTTTTCTAAAACTCTCCAGGTCTTCTTGCCATCAAGGTTTAAATATATTTTATCTTTTGGATATTCAATTTTAAATTCTAAGGAGGAAGCAGCAATTTTATCTTCAAATTCAGCTAGAGCCTGCTTTAACACTGAGGTTATTTCGATTTTTTCAATATTTAAATCAATTGCACCGCTAGTTAGTTTTGAGGCCTCAAACAGATCCTCTATGAGTACCTTTAATCTGTTAGACTTTTTTTCTAATATAGATATATATTTTTCTTTTTCCTCAAGTGAAACATCTTTTTTTAGTAAATCCACATAATTTATTATAGAAGTCAAAGGAGTTTTTAAATCGTGGGAAACATTAGTTATTAGCTCTGATTTTAGTCTTTCACTCTTCATCATATTCTCAGATGATTCTCTAGAAATTGTTTTAATATTATTTATATTTGTGGCTAGCTTTGACATAAACCTACCTGGAATAGGCTCTATACTACTATCCATATTTCCTGAAACAATGTTTTCTGTCCCTTTTAATATTTTAGAAAAAGAGGCTAGATCCCTGATAAAAAAGTAACCAATGAATATAAAATAAATAAGGATAAGCATAATATCTATAAATATATTATGCAAAAAAGAAAGGTTATAGTAGGTGGTTTTTATAAAAGCGCCAAATATCATGGTTATAAGAAGTAAGGATACTAACTTAAGTAAGTTTATAGGATATAGTAAGCAAGCAATTATTGAATTATGAAACTTATGAACTAATGTCATCATAATCCACTCCTCTCTTGGCAAGCTTAATAATTGGTAAAATAGATTAAAAGATAAAAGCATCAAAGGTAAAGTTAAAAATATAATAAATATTAAGATTTCTACTTGAGGAATGGTTATTGGCAAGTAGAAAAAAGTTGTATGATTTATAATCATATACAATAAATAAATAATAATAATTAATCCTAGGGCATCTAAATCAGCAGGAATTTTTACAAGACATCTTCCAATTTGATTTATATACCCAGTATGTTTAAGTATATAGAGTATAAAAATAAGTATTATAAGAAAAAGTATAAAAAGAAAGAACTCCTTGTTTATTCTATTATTTATTGATGAGAAATACTTGTAATCAGAAGAAATAATATTTGATCCCTTATAGGACGTTGGAACAACAACATAGAGAGTAGAGCCCGCTGCTTCAAACAAAACATTTGCGTAATTGAAAATGGTATTGTTTGAATTCGATGGAATAGTCAAGGTATATAAAGTGTTATTTTTTAAATAGCTATCTATAGTTGTTAAGTTGCTAATATTAGTTGAAATATTATTAATTTTATCCTTGTAATAATATCTAAGCTCTGAAAACATTAGCAGATGGGTCTTTAAATCGCTATATTTTTCTGAATCTGTGGCGAGATAATCATCTAGATTACTATTTCCTTGGTTTGTGTAATCTGATAAAAGCACGCGAAGTGTTTCTACATAATCAGCAACATGAGCTTCAAATTGATTGCTTTGGAAATAAGGATTTTTAAATAGAAATTTTTTATTGCTTATTATATTATTTCCAAATAGAAGGCAAATAGCTAAAGAAAAGGCTGCTAGGATTAGAAGTAAAACTTTATATCTATTTTTCAATTTTATAGCCAATACCCCACACCACCTTTAGATATTTCGGATCCTTCGGATTTATCTCTATTTTTTCTCTAATTCTTCTTATATGAACAGAGACGGTATTATCACCATTAAAGCAGTTTTCGCCCCAGACTTTCTCATAAATTTCATCAATGGAGTATACTCTTCCGCTATTTTCCATTAGTAATTCAAGAATTTTGTATTCGGTAGGTGTAAGCTTAAAACTTTCATCTTCCACATATATTTGCTTAGAGCTCTTATTTAATCTTAGACCTCTAATAACTATTTCATCATCAGAATTTTTATATTTGCCAAGGGTTATATACCGGCGCAATTGAGATTTAACTCTAGCAACAAGCTCTAAAGGGTTAAAGGGTTTTGTTATGTAATCATCTGCACCAATATTAAGACCAAGGATTTTATCGGTATCCTCAGATTTTGCAGATAGCATTATAATTGGTATGCTCCTATCCTGTCTTAGGGTAAAGGTTGCTTTTATACCATCCATTTTAGGCATCATTATATCCATCAATATAAGATGAATTTCTTGATTCCTTACTATATCTAAGGCTTCGATACCATTACTTGCCTTCAATACCTTTATACCTTCATTCTTAAGATAAATTTCAATAGCATCCTTTATTTCCGTATCATCATCTACTACCAACACATTATATTGAAGCATTTTTCTTACCCCCCAAAAATCGCACAAGTGTACAATTAAATTATAGCATATACATAAAGAAGCTAAAGCCATCCTTTTCTTTACCGTTGAGAGAATATTTGAAATTGATATTTCTTTTATGGTAAATAAGATTTCCGTAATCCTTTGCTTGATTATCACATACCATAGCAAAATCATATTTTCCCTCAGTAACCCAGTTCATGAATATATAGGTGTGGCTGGGTATTCCATTTTTTCTCCCTTTTTCATCCGTTGTAAAGCATATGTCTCCAGGTTTCATTTTACGATAATCCAGTTCTTTCTTCCAGCTTTTCTTTGAAAGCTTTTCAATTAAAGTTTCTGTATTAGCTGTATCTTCAGATATAGAATAATTATTTTCTCTTAAAACTTCACTTATAAAAAACACACAACTATTGCTGGACGCATTATTATTAAGGTTTACTGCACTATTGTAAACCTTAATCCTATTATCTTTATTTATTAGAAAGTTATATAGTTTGCTATTGAAATTAGAATGATACAGGCTAGTATCTACAAGATTATTGATTTTTGTTTCAATTTTAGGGATGAAGAAATGTGTTACCTTTAAATTAAATATTATAAGTATAATTAGTAAAAAAGCTAATCCTAGAAATTTTTTCATTTGTAATCTCCTAAATCATTATTAAATTATAATTAAATTATAATTCGAAATAATTACAAATAATTGAGTAAATTTCTTAAAAGTTTCTTAAGGTATTGATATGGGAATCCAAAAGGATAGCTCCTATTACAAAAGATTTATTTGACCCAGACTGAAGTGCCTGAGGGAATGTTATAATTTATAAATTTAGCATCTGCTATGGAAAGTCTGATGCAACCATGGGATATATGTTCTCCTAACCTTCCATCAATAATATTACCATTATTATCAAGGAGCACTGTATGAAATAAGTAGCCACCATAAAATTGTGTAAAATATTCGCAAATCATATTTGAAGAAACACGAAACATAGGACCCCTTCCTTGAATTTCAAAATGACCCTTTACGGTAGGGGTAGAGGTAGCTCCAACAGAACAACTCATTGACTTAATTAAATGCCAGGCTCCGTCATAGCTACATAATATATTAACCTTAGTAGATAGGGTATCCACATATATATAATAAGGAGTTTTACTAGTTATATTACCAGAATTTATAAAGCTTTCTATAGAAGCTTCATAATCCTTGGATATGGTCTCATCAGACACAATTCTAGGTGAATACATTAAATTCTTATCAACAGGTCCTTCAAGAATAGTAAAAGTAGAAGCTCCAACTATGCCGTCAGCATCTATAGAAGATTTGCTTTGGAAATTAAGTACTGCAAAAAAAGTGGAGTTACTAAATAGTCCATCCACAGTAAGATTATAACCAAATTTATTTAAATCCTCCTGTATCGAGATTATAGCATCGCCTATATCATTAATACTGTAATGCTTGTTTTTATCATAAGGAGGTTTAGTAAAGGAAAAATTTATGATGGAATTTGAAGAACTATTATCTATATAACTTATAGTAAAAACATAATTTTTGATTAGATTCTTTTTGTAGGTCTTAGAATCTCCTTTTATTAACCCTAAAGAGAGAGGAAAAATAATTATAGAAAATAATAAAAGCATTTTTATGTAATATAAACATTTCATTCTTTTACCCCCACCTTCTACTAAATATTTTATTAACGAGAAGGTAAAAAAATGATATTTTTATTCAAAATTTATTTTATTATTTACCTATATTAATTTCTATCTTTAAGTTATTGTTACTTTTTAAAACACTATTAACAAGATTCTTTAATACAGTCTTAGTATTTTCCTCTGCTACCTGGTAATTAATGGATTCTTCCATCATCGTTTTCATTTTACTCTTAACATGGGTGGTCAAAAGTTGATTGTCTTCTGGACTAAGCTTTATGTTACCAAAACGAAGTAGACCAGTTTCTGTTGAGGTATATTCAGTTTTATTTTCGTCGATAACTATCATATCTACCGTTGGCCTAGGAGAATTAAGAGATATTGTATTATTTTCTGTATTAACTATTATATTTTCTGCTTTAAGTACGGAAAGATCTAGGGTGTAAACACCTTTTCCATAAAAATAGATATTCTGATATTTTTTAAAAATATCCAAATTACCCCAACTATCGTCTATTACTTCAGTATCCTTTAAATCAATTTCAGTTGTTATTAGCTTTTGAGATATCTTTATATCTTTAACTAGTGTTTCCTTAGATATAAATTTTTCAGAGGAATCGGTGGAGTTAATAATTGTATAAGGTATTTGATTTTTATTAGGAGGCTTAAGGAAGCTATATGCTATAAAAAAACCTAAGCCAAGAGATAGTAAAACTACAATGACTATTAATTTACTTAAAGGGTTTTTTTTATTTTTCATAATATTATATCATCCTTTATTTAAAATCTCATATTAGCATAGAGTTTTTCTATTGCATTAATAATAGTAATTAGGTAACATTGTTATAATGTATATATATGAGGTGAGTGCATGAACAAATTCTATTATTTATTAATTTTTTTACCAATTTCATTTATTTTATCCTTTACCAATGTAAGTCCATTAATAAAATTTGTAACTATTGCTTTAGCTATTATTCCACTTGCAGGTCTTATGGGGGAAGCAACTGAAGAACTATCAAACTTCTTTGGAAGCAAAGTCGGGGGACTCTTGAATGCTACCTTTGGAAATGCAACAGAACTTATACTAGCTTATTTTGCCCTAAGAGAAGGACTCCTTGAGGTAGTAAAAGCATCTATTGCCGGTTCAATAATTGGCAATATTTTATTGGTATTAGGACTTAGCATGTTTGTAGGAGGGATAAAATATAAAACTCAAAAATTTTCAATTCATAGCATAAATATGTCTCTTGGAATGTTAACAGTTGCTATTATAGCAGTGATAATACCAGCAGTTTTTACAAATAATATAGGAGTTACTGATACAAATCCAATCAAGTATGAAAATCTAAGCGTTTTTATTGCAATAATACTCTTTATAATTTATTTGTGTAACTTATATTTTTCTTTTCATTCGCATAAGGATATTCTTGGGTCAGAGCATAGTGCTGTTAATGGGAAATGGAGCCTTAATAAAAGCATTGCTATACTTTCCGTTGCTACTTTATTCGTAGCTATTGAAAGTAATTTATTAGTTAAATGTATAGAACCTATGACCAAAGAACTTAATTTAAGTAAGCTCTTCGTAGGATTAATTATTATACCGATAATTGGGAATGCTGCTGAACACTCCACTGCAGTTGTAGCTGCCTTTAGAAATAAATTGGATATATCAGTAGAAATAGCCATAGGTTCAAGCCTTCAAATAATTCTTTTCGTCACTCCAGTTTTAATAATTCTTAGTTTGTTATACACTCCTATGGCATTAATTTTTAATAAATATGAATTAACCGCTCTTATTTTAGCGGCGGTTATAGCAAATAAGGTAGCTTATGATGGGGAATCTAACTATCTTGAAGGGCTTCAGCTTATAAGTGTTTATTTGATACTAGCTATGGCCTGCTTCATTATTAATTAGGAATGTACGTGTACAGATTATTTGACATAGGAGAGGTCCTATGATATATTAGTTGATAAAACATTAAAAGGGTGGGGATTAAATGAAGGTTGCAAAAGCGGTGGTGCAATGTTTGACTTCGGAAAATGTTGAAATAATTTTTGGTTATCCAGGAGCTGCGGTGGCACCCATTTATGAGGAAATTAGTAATTCTAATATAAAGCATGTCTTAGTACGACATGAGCAAGCAGCAGCCCACTGTGCCAGTGGATATGCTAGAGCAACTGGCAAGACCGGGGTTTGCATTGTAACCTCTGGGCCAGGAGCTACAAATGTGATAACAGGTATAGCAACCGCCTATATGGATTCAATACCTATGGTTATCATATCCGGACAGGTGAATACTACCCTTATAGGTAAGGATGCCTTTCAAGAAGCAGATATAACCGGTTCAACTAATTCATATATAAAACACAACTATTTAATTAAAGATGAAAAGCAAATAGGAAGGGTTTTTAAAGAAGCCTTTTATATAGCAGCCACTGGAAGGCCAGGTCCTGTTCTTATAGATATTCCTATGGATATTCAGGAGCTGGATATTGATTTTAGCTATCCAGAGGAAGTTAATATTAGAGGATATAAACCAAAGGCTATTGGACATAAGCTACAGATTATGAGAATTGTAGAAAAAATTAAAGAAAGTAAGAAACCTATAATCTGTGTTGGTGGTGGCGTTTCTTTATCTGGAGCTACTGAAGAGTTTAGAGAATTTGTAATAAAGTCTAATATACCGGTAGTTCATACTTTAATGGGTAAGGATTGTCTATCAAATGATGATTACCACTATATTGGGTTAATCGGTTCCCATGGCTTTTCTTATGCCAATAGAGCACTCTCTCATTCAGATGTTGTTATACTTATAGGTACAAGGCTTGGAGATAGAACCGTTGGTGGTCAAAGCCTATTAGATAAAACTGAAATAATTCATATAGATATAGATCCAGCAGAGATTGGAAAGAACTTTAATGCTGTGCTTCCTGTAGTTGGAGATGCAAAAGACATATTAAAGCAATTAAATGAAGATATTGATCCCCTTGATACTAAAGCTTGGATTGATGAAATATTAACCTACAAAATTAATGAAATTGCGCCTAAAGCAAAGGAAGGATATATTAATGCAAAAGCAGCAATTAAGCTTTTATCCGAGAAGTTAGAAGAGGATTCAATAATACTTACGGATGTAGGTCAAAATCAAATATGGACGGCTAGATATTTTAAAATAAGAGATAAAATGAAGTTTCTTACTGTTGGAGGTCTTGGAACAATGGGATATGGCTTACCAGCGGCCATAGGAGCTAAGCTTGGTGCACCAGCTAAGAGAGTGGTTTTATTTGTAGGTGATGGAGGGTTTCAGATGAGCCTTTCAGAACTTGGAACTCTTAAACAATGTAATATACCTATAATTATAGTATTACTCAATAATAATTGCCTTGGAATGGTTAGGGAAATTCAAGCTAGTAAATATAACAATCCTTTTGGTATAGACTTAAGCAGTAATCCTGATTTTGTAAAACTAGCTGAGGCCTATGGAATTAAAAGTAGAAGGGTAGATAAAGAAAGTGAATTAGAAGAAGCATTTTCAGAAGCTATTAGCTGCGAAACGGCTTTCCTACTTGAACTTGTGGTGGACCCGGAGGAAGGTACTTTGAAATGATTGGAGTTGATCAATTTGAATAGATATATTCTTTCTGTGTTAGTTGAAAATCGTTCTGGAGTACTTAGTAAGGTATCCGGATTATTTAGCAGAAGAGGCTATAATATAGACAGTTTAACTGTTGGTGTCACAGAAAATCTAGATGTTTCTCGTATTACTATAGTAGTTAGTGGGGATGAAGCTATTATAGAACAAATTAATAAACAGCTAAATAAGCTTGTAGACGTTATTAAAATTGTACAACTATCTATGGATGAAGCAATCTACAGGGAAATAGCCTTAATTAAAATAAGAATCGGGAAAAATAGAACTAATATTATAGAAGTAGTAAATGTATTTAGGGCTAGTATTATTGAAATGACAAGAGATATCGCTATTATTGAAATAACGGGTACTGAGGACAAAATATCGAATTTTATTGAGATCATAAGTCCTTATGGAATAAAAGAAATGGTTAGAACCGGCTTAACCGCATTAGAAAAAGGTAATAAATCTATTTAACAATCTTTTATGAAGTTTAGATTAGCTTTCTACCATTTCTATAAAATATAAATCCAAAAGTTAAAACAGTTATAACAACAAGTATAGAATTATATATAAACATTTGTCTTATACCAAAACTATCGCTTAAATAGCCTCCTAGTAAGCTAGCAATGATTTTAGCAGCTCCAGCGTTTACCAAGCCTATTAAGGCTTGACCGGATGCTTTTAGCTCTTGTGGAGCATGCTCGTTTATATACAAAGCTAATGTGACCATTATTATTATAAAGCCTAAGCCATGCATTACTTGGGATGCGAGAATGATATATATATTTGAAACGGTACCAAGAATAATCCAGCGAATTGCAGCGGTTATTCCAGCAAAAATTAAAGCATGTTCTGGTTTTACTTTTTTCAATATTTTATGGGAAAATAATAAAAAAGGCACTTCACTAAAGCTGGAGATAAAATATGCCCAGCCAAGAAGTTTCCCGTTTGCTCCAAGTTGTTGATAATAAATACCAAAGAAGGTACCAAAATAACTTATAGTAATTTGAAGAATCAATGAAAAAATTATTAATAATAAAAGTTTTTTATCTTTTAGTAAAACCCAAACTGGAACTCTTTTTGCTTTGGTCTGATGTCCCTTTACCTTTGGCAGAAAAATAGCTAAAGCTAAGGATGTTATCCCTAAGTCAAAATAAATGTAAAATATTCTGCTTACACCCTTAGCAAGAAGCATTCCAGATAAGGCAGACATTAAAGCAAAACCTAGGGTTCCTGCAAGCCGTATATAACCGAACTTCCATTTCCTGCTATAGGAATACTCTAAGGTGATGGCATCAGTCATTGGATTTATGGAGGTTTGGAAAAAGGTGAATATAGTTATGGCTACAGACAAAAAT
Source organism: Clostridiaceae bacterium (assembly GCA_036507955.1). Taxonomy (GTDB): domain Bacteria; phylum Bacillota; class Clostridia; order Clostridiales; family Clostridiaceae; genus DATCIH01. Next base: position 9,398 of record DATCIH010000105.1, read on the forward strand.
ATAAAGCCTGTAGACAATTTGAAAAGTAGTATTGACATTGTGCTTCCTAGTATTAATATATATAATATTGTATTTTTTGCTTTAGCTCTATCACCTAATATTCCCCATACAGGTTGGACAATTATTGCAATAATAGGAGCTAAAGACAACAAAATTCCAATGGAAGTTTTATTATAGCCAATACCGCTCAAATAGACGGGAATATATGTGCCATAGATTGCATTGCACATATAAGTAAAAATATAAACTAGTATAAATATAAGCCAAGTTCTGTTTTCTTTTTTAAACATTTTTCTCCTTAAGTTAAAACAATCAGAGCCTTTCTTTGATCCAAGAGACCATATAGTCTAGAACATATTTTTTATCAAGTTCATTGTGAATTTCATGGTACATTCCTTCCCATATTTTAAAGGTTATACCTGATCTGATTTTACTTGCAAAGTCTTTTGTTGCATTTAAAGAGGTTATATGATCTTCACTCCCTTGCATTAAAAGAAGGTCCTTATTAAAATTTGAGGAATTAGCTATAGCCCAGATACCAGAGCTCTGAATGGATGTAAAAAGTCTTGTGGTTATAAAATTATGAACAAGAGGGTCATTTTTATAATCACTATTATTTTTAATGTCATGACTTAAGTGGGTTATATCCATTTTGTTTTTTATTCCAAAGCTAGGATAAATTTTTGACATAATTTTAACAAGAAACAATAAAGGTTTAGAGGGGGGAGAGGCTAAACCAAGCCAAGGGCTGGTAACGATAACACCCGTTAAACATGGATTGTTTCTAAGTACATAGTTTAATACAAGATTTCCTCCCATACTATGACCATATAAAAATATTGGGATATTCTTATATAAAGTTTTAGCTTCATCTAAAATCATGGTGATATCCATCATAAGATGTTCATAAGTAGGGGTATGACCTCGTTTCCCCGATGAAAGGCCATGACCTCTTAAATCAAAGGCTATTAAGGCTACATTTTCAGAAGTCAAGGCTTCTGCAACCGTAATATATCGGTTGCTATGTTCTCCATATCCATGAACTAAACAAACTACTGCCTTTATAATTCCTTCAGGTTGCCAACATCTAATAAAAATATTAGTTCCATCCTTAGCTTTAACTTTATTTTCATTACAAATCATTAATAACACCTCATTTAATATAAATTCAACTGAATTAAATTGCATCATTAATTGATTTAAAGATGCAAACTTTTTAGTCTATAATAATTATAACAAGAAAAAATTGAAGTTAATTGATATAAACAATATAATTCATATAAAAGATTAAATAGGAGCTAAAATGTTAGATAGGAGAAAAAAACTTTATATTATTGTTTTGGGTTTATTCATTTTTATTATAAATATCATATTAAGATATTATCCAGGCTTTGTAGATAAATATTATTCCAGAGGTATAAATAAAATCGCTAGAGAAGCTTTAACAAGTGTAACAAATATGATACCCTTTTCGCTGGGAGAAGTATTAGTACTGATTTTAGTAGCTCTATTACTAATACTTATTATTAAATTTGTTATACATATCAGAAAAAAATGTGTTAATGGACTGTTAAACCTTGGGGTATATTTAAGTATAATATATATTCTTTTTATGGTTTTGTGGGGTTTTAATTATGATCGGCTTACCTTAGATAAAATCTTAAATCTCCAGCTAAGAAAGTATGATGAAAAGGAGCTTTATAAGCTTTGTGATTCCTTAGCTTCTAGAGCTAATGAACTGAGGAAACTAGTAGATGAGGACAAAAATGGAGTTATGACAATAAAGGGAGGCTACAAAAGCATACGAGATAGAGCGAGTTTGGGATATATTGCAGCAGCTAAAAAATACCCATTTTTAGGTGGTATAAATGTTTATCCTAAACCAGTTTTGTTATCGGAAGCTCTATCTTATGGTGGTATTACTGGAATTTACATTCCCTTTACAGGAGAAGCAAACATTAATATAAAGGATGCAGATTTTATGCTGCCTTCCACTTGTGAACATGAAATAGCCCATGAAAAAGGCTTTGCAAGGGAGGAGGAGGCAAATTATATAGCCTACATAACATCAATGGCAAGTGAAGATGTGAATTTTCAATATTCTGGGACTATGATGGCTCTCATATATTCCTCCAATGCTCTATATGATGCAAACAAGGTAGACTATAGAGCTTTAATAAAGAACTATTCCTTAGGAGTTAAAAAAGATTTGCAGTTTGAAAGTAAACTGTGGTCTAAGTATAATGGGAAAGTTCAAAAGCTCCAGGAAAGAATTAATAATGCTTATTTAAAATCAAACGGTGAGGAGAAGGGCATCCAAAGTTATGATAGTATGGTGGAATATTTAATTTCTAATTATTATAAAAAATGAACCAGATCATATATGATTTGGCTCATTTTTATAGTTAATAAAAGTTATTAAAGCTCCTAAACTACATATTAGTGATAATACAAATATTGGAGTGAAAGATAGTTTGTCAATTATAACTCCAGATATTAGTAAGGTCAAAGAAGATATAAGAAGGGTTATCATTAAATTTACACTTATGTAGATGGGAAGCTCACTTCTTGGGCTTTCTTTAATTATAAGCATATTGTTACTAAGATTATAACCACAAAGACAGGCAGTACTTAGGGCAAACGCAATATATATTATTAGTAAACCATTTAAAAGAAGTATGAATATACCTGCTAAAACTCCAAAAAGGGCTGAAAATAGTAATACGTATCTATACCCATATCTATCGGCTATAATTCCAAAGGCTAAGCTTGATAAGGTATTTATTATCATTGATATAGCTGTAAATATAGCAATTTCTCTGGCTCCCGCATGATAAACTCTTATTGCATAAAGACTGTAATAGGTTAAGCTAATTACTGCTACTATAAAAAAACTGAAGCCTAGAACCATTTGGGAGAACCTCTTGTTCTCCTTTAGCACCTTAGGAATCTCCATAATGTATTTTAAGTAGCTAATATTTTTAGACTGAATCTTATCTGGTGGTTCATGCACCATAAAATGAAAATCTAAAACATCAAGGAGAAGTATAATAGTACCTATACCAAAGATCAGGGTATAATTGTACGGATATGCAATTTTGCTTAGAATAATCCCAATTAGTATTGAAGCTAAAACAGCTATGCAATTACCAAAGCCACCCGCAAAACCCATAATACGACCCCTTTGATGGCTGGGGATAAGCTTTGGCATAATGCTTGTATAAAATGGAACATAGCTTCCTACAAATAGGTTAAATATTCCCCAGAATAATAAAAATAAAATTATCATAAGAGAATTGCTAATGGAGGATATTAAAGGAAGGCTTATGACAAATATTAAAAAGATTATTCTTTGTGTTAGTAATATCTTTTTAAAGGTTCCAAGCTTTTTGGTTTCGTTTAAAACCATCTTTGCAAAAATAGGCTGAGTTATAAATATACCTACCGAAGTCAAGGCACTGGCTAGACTGATGAGGAAGGTGGAAGCACCTAAAGTATTTAAAAAATAAGGTATAACTGTATTTATTGATATAAAAGCCATTGCATTAACGAAAAGTACACTATCAAAAAAGATTAAAACATAATTTCTTTTATACACTTTAGACATATAATCCTCCTGCATGTTTTATAAAACCATTTTAGTATATCATATATATTGTATGATATAATAGTTTAATGAATATGCAAACAATTCTTAAGGGGTGATTATATGAAACTTATTAGAAATAAAGTTGTGATAATCGGTGCAGGAATGGTAGGTTCTGCGGTTCTTAGTTCTTTACTTAATTTAGAGCTTATAGCAGAGGTTGTACTCATAGATAGTAATAAAAATAGAGCTCGTGGGGAAGCCTTAGATGCGTTTCATACTACTTCCTTTGCCTATAGTCCCAATGTTAGAGTAAGGGCAGGAGAATACTCAGATTGTAGAGATGCCCAGCTTATTATTGTAACAGCTGGTGCAAGTGCAAAACCAGGGGATAATATAACAAGACTCGATCTAGCAACTATAAATATCAAGGTTGTAAATGATATAATGGAAAATGTAACCAAGCAAACAAAGGATGCCATTATAATAATGGTAACTAATCCAGTAGATATAGTTACCTATGTGGCTTCAAAATTCTTTGATTACCCAAAAGAAAAGATCTTTGGTACGGGAACTTTATTGGATACTGCAAGACTCAGAAGAATATTAGCCCTTAGATATTTAGTAGATACTAAAAATGTTCATGGATACATACTTGGTGAACATGGGGGGAGTGCCTTTGCAGCTTGGAGTCATGTGAATATTGCTGGGATTCCTGTAGAGGAGTTAGATAATACATTTAATATTGAAGAGCCAATAAACTATGAGGATATTTTTAAAGAGGTACTAGGAGTAGGTTTTGAAATACTTCAGCTAAAGGGCTATACTAATGCAGGAATTGCAATGAGTGTAAGCAGGATAGTAAAAGCTATATTATTAAATGAACTTAGCATATTGCCGGTTTCAACTACTTTAGAGGGGGAATATGACATATATGATGTTGCTCTTAGTATTCCGTGTATTGTAACTTCAGAGGGTATAGGTAAAAAATTAATTGTACCTTTGTCTACAGAAGAAAGAGAGCTATTAAAAATAAGTGCAGACAAGTTATCTTCAGTGCTTATACAGTTAAAATTAAAATGAAATAATAGTCTGATAAGTTGACAGCATCCGGTATATTATATATAATAAGAAAAATCTAAATAAAGTGGAGGTATTTTTTTAATGGCTTACTATTACAATGATGTTTCAAGGACCTTCAGTGAATATTTGCTTGTTCCAAATCTTACTCGCAAGGATTGTATCCCAAGCAATGTTAATCTGAAGACTCCGATTGTTAAATATAATAAGGGTGAAGAAACACCAATAGAAATAAATATTCCTTTTGTTTCTGCAATTATGCAATCCGTATCCGATGACAACATGGCAATTGCTTTAGCTAAGTCTGGAGGAATTTCCTTCGTTTTTGGATCACAAAGCATAAGTAGTCAAGTGGCAATGATAAAAAAAGTTAAAAATTTCAAAGCAGGCTTTGTAATAAGCAATTCAAATTTAGCTCCAGATCATACTCTAAAGGACATATTGGAATTAAAAAACAAAACAGGTCATTCTACAGTGGCGGTTACTGAGGATGGTTCCCCTTCAACAAAATTATTGGGAATAGTTACCAGCAGAGATTATAGACTTTCAAGAGATACCTTAGATAGAAAAGTAAGGGATATTATGACTCCTTTTTCAAAACTTGTAGTTGGCAGACTTGGTATTACATTAAGTGAAGCTAATGATCTTATTTGGGAGAATAAACTTAATTGCCTTCCAATAATTGATGAAAAACAAAACCTTTTATATTTTGTTTTTAGAAAAGATTATGAAGAGCATAAACAAAATCCTTTAGAATTATTAGATTCTAAAAAGAGATTGATGGTAGGAGCAGGAATTAATACAAGGGATTATAAGGAAAGGGTTGAGGAACTTGTAAGTGCTGGAGCTGATATTCTTTGTATAGATTCGTCAGACGGTTACAGCGAATGGCAGGCCGAAACAGTAAAATATGTTAAAGCTAAATATGGTGACAAGGTTAAGATAGGCTCAGGCAATGTAGTTGATAGAGAAGGTTTTCTATATCTGGTTGAAGCAGGATCTGACTTTGTCAAGGTTGGCATAGGTGGAGGTTCCATTTGTATCACTAGAGAAACAAAGGGTATAGGAAGAGGACAAGCTTCTTCAATTATTGAAGTCGCTAAAGCTAGGGACGAATATTTAAAAGAAACAGGTATCTATGTGCCTATATGTTCTGATGGCGGAATAGTACATGATTACCATTCTGTACTAGCACTTGCAATGGGAGCAGATTTTATTATGATGGGTAGATATTTTGCAAGATTTGATGAAAGTCCTGCTCCAAAATTTAAGCTTGGTAGCAATTATGTAAAAGAATATTGGGGTGAGGGTTCTAATCGTGCACGAAACTGGGAAAGATATGATCTTGGAGAAGGCAATAAGCTTAAATTTGAAGAAGGTGTAGACAGCTATGTTCCTTATGCAGGAAAGCTAAGAGATAATTTAGATGTAACCTTAAGCAAAATTAAGTCAACAATGTGCAACTGTGGAGCAGTATCCATTGATGAACTTCAAAAGGTTGCCAGGATAACTGTAGTTTCTTCCACCAGCATAATTGAAGGTGGAGCCCACGATGTAATATTAAAAGATAACAATTTTTAATAGGTTATAAATTAAAATGCTTGAAGCAAGATGCTTTAAGCATTTTTTACATAGAATTTACACAAATACTGGTGTAAAATGGCATTATTAATGTATAAGAAAGTAGGTGTATTTTATGGAGGAGAAAACAAAGCATCTTATTGTTATTTCATTCGATGGTATTTCTACAAAAGATTTTGATTATATAAAAGAGTTAAATAATTTTAAGAGTATTTTAAAGGAAGCTTCCTTTTCCGCAAAAGTTTATAGTGTTTATCCTACATTAACCTATCCAGCTCATACCACTATAATAACGGGGAAGAATCCAGTTAACCACGGAATAATAAATAATACTCTACTTCAACCCAAAAGAAAATCCCCAGATTGGTATTGGAATAGAAAATATATAAAATCAGAAACAATATATGACTTAGCCTCAAAGCATGATATGAAAGTAGCAGCACTTATGTGGCCTGTTACCGCAAAAGCAAATATCAAATATAATATGCCTGAAATCTTTGCAAATAGACCCTGGCATAATCAAATTTTAGTTTCCTTGTTAAATGGAAGCAAGTATTTTCAATATAGTATGAACAAAAAATATGGTAAACTTAGAAAAGGCTTAAAGCAACCATATTTAGATAATTTTACACATAAAGTGTTATTGGATACTATTATTAATAAACAGTTGAATCTTATTTTAGTTCACTACACAGATTTAGATGCTACTCGTCATATGTATGGTTTTGAAGCTAAGGAAACCAAGGAAGCCCTGGTAAGGCATGATATTAGGTTAGGAGAAATAATACAAACCCTTAAAAAAGAAGGCATATATGAAGAGAGTACAATCATAATATTAGGAGACCATTCAAGCCTTGATGAAGATAAGGTAATAAACATTAATGTCTTATTTAAGGACAAGGGGTATCTTATATTTGATAAAAAAGGAAGGGTCAAATCTTATAGGGCTATAGCAAAGAGCTGCGATGGCTCTTCCTACATATACTTTAAAGATAATTCTGTAGACTTCTCTCAAGAAGTAAAAAAGGTGCTAGAGGAATTTAATCTAAAAAATAATTGTATTGAAGAAATTTATAATGGAGCCTCTGCAGGTAAGCTAGGTGCAGACATAAATTGTGGATTTATGCTTGAGGCGCGAAAAGGATATTATTTTTTAGATGATATTGAAGGAGAGGTTATAAAAGATGTTAGTTCTTCATCAGAATTCACTAAATCCACTCATGGTTATTCACCCTATAAGAAAGACTATACAACAATTTTTATTGCAGCTGGTAAGGGCATAAAAAAAGGAGTGCAGCTAGAGGAGATGAATCTTGTAGATGAGGGCCCTACAATTGGTAAGCTTCTGGGCCTTGACCTAAAAGATATTGACGGACGAGTAATAGAGGAATTTATGAAATAAGTTTGGAGGATGAATATTTATGGAGAAGTTGACAAAGGCAGAAAAAAGCTGGGCAATGTATGACTGGGCTAATTCAGCTTACAGTATGACTATAACCTCAACCCTATTACCTATTTTCTTTAAAATGATTTTCAAGAATGCTGGCGGTGCTGATAATGTGTCCACTGCATATTGGGGTTATGCTAATTCCATAGGAACTTTGATTATAGCCATACTGGCCCCTATTCTTGGAACCTTGGCTGATTATAAAGGTCTTAAGAAAAAATTCTTTACTGTTTTTCTAGTGCTAGGAGTTATATTTACAGCTTCCCTTTCCTTCGTGCCGGATAAGTATTGGATGGTATTATTATTTTTTTACATACTGAATTCCATTGGGTTTGCTGGAAGTTTAATCTTCTATGATGCATTTTTAGTTGACGTATCAAAGCAAGAAAGGATGGACAGAGTTTCATCCATTGGGTTTGCCTGGGGATATATAGGTAGTACGATTCCCTTTATTATTTGTATGGCCTTAGTTATTATATCTAAGGGAAATAGCCTTGCTTTTAAAGCATCCTTTCTAATAACTGCTATTTGGTGGGTTGCCTTTACTATACCTATGCTGAAAAATGTTAAGCAGGTTCATGGAATCAATATGGAACCAAACCCTATTTCCAAAAGTTTTAAGAGGATTATTACAACCTTTAAACATGTTAGAAAGCACGAAAAACTATTTATATTTTTACTAGCCTATTTCTTTTATATTGATGGTGTTAATACCATTATAACTATGGCAACTTCTATTGGCTCTGACATGGGTATAAATAGTATAACCCTCATAGTGGTGCTTTTAGCAGTTCAATTTATTGCCTTTCCTTGCGCTATTATATTTGGAAGACTTTCAGAGAAATATGGGAGCAAGAAAATGCTTTGCTTTGGAGTTTTATTATATATATTTATAACCGTATATGCTTTCTTTATGAAAACCGTTTTAGATTTTTGTATTTTAGCTCTTCTGGTGGCTACGGCTCAAGGTGGGATGCAAGCTATAAGCAGATCTTATTTTGGGAAGCTTGTGCCAGTAGAAAATAATAATGAGTTCTTTGGATTCTATAATATATTTGGAAAGTTTGCTGCGATTATTGGACCTTTCCTTGTTGGTTTTGTAACTCAGATGACAGGTAAGTCAAACTATGGAATACTAAGTGTTATTATTTTATTTATTATAGGTGGTCTTATATTGATAAGAGTTCCTGATAAAAATATTAACTGATAAGATTCGGGACACACTCATGTAGATGGTATTTTAATATGACTAATATGAACAGGGACACAACTAAAGTTGTGTCCCAAATTTAAAGGTATTCTACAAATTTTTTCTTCTGAGCCAGGTTGGTATATCTAAAACATTGCCATCGGGCTCTTTAATTATTTCAGGTTCCTTATTTATCGGAGAAACATTTTTTATTTCCTTGATATTTTCTGCAAGACCTGTTGCGATTAAGGTTATACAAAAATAGTCTTTCATTTCCTCATCAAAGGAGGCACCAAATATTATATCTGCTTCAGAGTCTACTTGTTCTCTTATAAATTCAACTGCTTCATTGATTTCTAGTAAGGATAAATCCTCACCACCGGTTATGTTTATCAAAAGACCTGTGGAACCAACAATGGAAGTTTCTAACAGGGTACTAGATATTGCTTGTTTTGCAGCAATGACAGCTCTACCTTCCCCTTTTCCTATGCCCATACCCATATGGGCCATACCTGAATTTTTCATAATTGTACTTACATCGGCAAAATCAAGATTAATTATACCTGGTATATTAATTATATTTGATATACTTTGTATTCCAACTCTTAATATTTCATCAGCAGTTTTGAAGGCCTCTATTAGTGTCAATTTTTTATCCTGTGAACTTAGCAAGTTTTTATTTAATATTATTATTAAAGAATCCAAATTACCCTTTAATTTTTCAATCCCAACTTGAGCATTGCTCATCCTTTTAGCTCCTTCAAAGGGAAAAGGCTTTGTTACAACCGCTATAGTCAGAATGCCAAGCTCCTTTGCAATCTTAGCAATTACAGGTACGGCACCAGTTCCAGTACCACCGCCCATGCCTGCTGTTATAAAAACCATATCTGATCCTTGTAGGATTTTCTTTATAGTTTCTTCACTTTCCAAAGCTGCTTGTTCACCAATCTCTGGTATAGCTCCCGCTCCTAGCCCTTTAGTGAGCTTACTACCTATCTGCACTGTCCTATCTGCCCTTGAAGCATTAAGACTTTTTAAGTCAGTATTTACTGATATGAATTCAACACCTTTCATACCAGAGTCTATCATTCTTTGAATAGCATTATTTCCTCCCCCGCCTACACCAATAACTTTTATTTTAGCAGGATAGGTTTCTATTATTTCTCCATTCATGAATGCACCCCCAAAAAATTAATATTATAATCAGTATAACCAATATATCAAAATATTGATACATTTTAAATGAAAAAAGACACATCAACTTAAGATATGTCCAGAAATTTAATTTATTTTACTTCGCCATGTCTTTCATAAGAGGTGATCTCTTTAACAGAGTTGTCCTCATTTACAAATAAAACTGTAGGTTTAAAGCTTTCAAGCTCCTTTTGATCTAATTGGCAATAAGCCATAATTATGACTTTATCACCTGGATGAACAAGTCTAGAAGCTGCGCCATTAAGACATACAATTCCACTATGCCTTTCTCCTGCTATTGCATAGGTCTCTAATCTATTTCCATTATCTATATTCACTACTTGTACCTTCTCATATTCTAGAATGCCACTTTTTTCAAGTAGCTCAAGATCTATTGTTATGCTTCCTACATAGTTAAGCTTAGCCTCAGTCACAATAGCTCTGTGAATCTTTGATTTTAACATTGTCAGTTGCATTTATATTGCTTCCTCCTTTATCTCATAATCAAAATTATCTATAAGCCTTGTTTTCCCAATAAAAACTGCAATTGGAACTAATACGGAGGTTTCTACTGTATCTACACGCTGAAGAGATAAACTATTTACTACCTCAATATAATCTATTTTTGCTAGTGGTTCGCTCTTAAGCTCTCCTTTTATAATATCCTTGATACTTTCCGCATCCCTGTTTCCAGCTTTAATGCTATCTAATGCTAAATTTAAACTCCTACTTAACACAAGGGCAGCTTTTCTTTCGCTTGGTGATAAATAAGTATTACGGGAGCTTTTTGCAAGCCCATCTTTTTCTCTTACTATTTCGCAACCCAAGACTTGAATATCAAAATCTAAGTCTAAAACCATCTTTTTAATAACTGCTAATTGTTGAGCATCTTTTTTCCCAAAGTATGCTTTGTCAGGAGTTATAATGTTAAATAATTTACTTACGACTGTACAGACTCCTTTAAAATGGACAGGCCGTTTTTCTCCACATAATCCTTCAGTTAGCTTTAAAACCTCCACATAGGTATTAGCTTCCTTTTCATATAATTCTGAGGCATCTGGATTGAATATAAGATCTGTACCTGCTTCAAGACATAAATTCTTATCCATTTCTAAATTTCTAGGATAACTTTGGAAATCCTCATTAGGGCCGAATTGAATAGGATTGACAAATATACTTACAACAGTTTTATCATTTTCCTTATTGCATTTTTCTATTAAACTTTTGTGACCTTCATGTAGGTATCCCATGGTTGGAACCAATCCAACAGTGTAACCGTTCTTCTTCCATGCTTTTACAATAGTTCTCACATCTAAAATATTATTTACAACTTCCATTTGATTTCTCCTTACTTTCTTAAGTATAAGTTTTAATATAATTTATTTAAGACTTCATCGCTAACTAAAAAGCTATGCTTATCAGTAGGAAAGGAGCCAGCTTTAACTTCTTTTATATATTCCTTTATGCCAGTTCTCATAGTCGCACCAGCATCTGAAAATATCTTCACAAATTTCGGCTTAATATCATCAAATAAATTAAGCATATCCTGATATACCAAAATTTGGCCATCACAGGCATTACCAGCACCAATACCAATGGTTGGAACCTTAACCGCTTCTGTGATTAGTTTTGCTATCTCGGAGGGAATACATTCTAATACTATTGAGAAAACTCCAGCGTCCTCTAATCTCTTTGCATCCTCAATTAATTCCCTAGCAGTTTCTAAATCCCTACCTTGTACTTTGAAGCCACCAAATACATTCACAGATTGGGGAGTAAGGCCAAGGTGACCCATAACGGGTATTTGAGCTTTTACTATAGCTTTAATTTGTTCCAATACATGGGCTCCGCCTTCAAGCTTAACTGCCTGTGCATTAGCTTCCTGTATGAATCTACCTGCATTTTTTACACTGTCATAAGTAGAGGTATGATAAGACATAAAGGGCATATCTCCAATAAGCAACGCATTTTTAGTACCTCTAGCCACTGCCTTTGTGTGATGAAGCATATCCTCCATTGTTACACTTAGGGTATTCTCATAGCCAAGGCATACCATTCCTAGGGAGTCCCCTACTAGAATACCATTTACTCCAGTACTATCAATTAACTTTGCCATGGAATAATCATAAGCAGTAAGGAGGGCTAATTTTTCTCCTTTTTCTTTAAGATCCTTAAAAGTAGAAATTGTATTTTTCATTTATATATTCTCCTCTATAAGACATTTTTCTATTTGGGTATAATCTCTTCCTTTATTGTTAAGTTTAGCTATCCTAAGTAAATTTAGAGATAAAGTTTTATATAATACTCTATGTTTCTTGGGGATAACCTTTAAATGTGAATTAATAGTTTCTAGATCTCCTCTTTCTAATGGGCCAGTTAAAGAAGAATTAATACCTCTTTTTTTAATATTTTCTATATTGTGTTCTATCAGGGGCATAAGAGAACTTAAGGCGGTTTCACGATCTACCCCACAGCTCTCCATATAATTACATCCTATATCAATAATTGATAATACAAGATTAGATACGGTGGTGCAGGATAAATGATATAATGGTTTACTACTCTTAGGTATCAGAATTACCGTATTTCCCAAATTTTCGAGAGTGGTTTTTAAAAAAGCTAAGTATCTTTCATCACCCTCTATACAAAAGCATGCATTTCCTAAACCCTTGTAACTAGTATACTTATTTGAAAAAGGATATAATGGGTGAACAGAGTATATAAAGCCACCTTTTTCTTTCAGCTTATATAAGACTTTTGAGCTTAAGGAACCGCTGGCATGACATATAATTTTATTAGATAGTTCAAATTTATAAAGTCTTTCAGCTATACCTTCAATTTCATCATCAGGAGCAGTAATATATATGATATTTGTATCCTTTATAAGATCTTCTAGAGATAAGTAGTTTTTTGAAGCAGTATATTTTGAAGCTTCCATTGAGGAAACTTCACTTTTACTAAAATAGCCGGTAATTTTGATTCCTCTAGAGCTAAAATACATTCCCAGAGAAACGCCAACCTTACCAGCACCAATAAATCCTATTATAATAAACACCTCCAAAATAAAAATTGAAACAAAAAAAGCCTCAAGCTATTCTGAGGTTTGGTAATCTCAATATAGCTGTCTCATTCTAAAAGATATGAGCAGTATTTCTAACTTTAATATGATGGTGCGGCTCATTAGATGCCACCCAACCACAGTTTAGCACAAATAAAAAGATATAACAACGAAATTATATTACAAATAAGCTATATTTAAATTGTTTAAAAAATATTATAATATTATATATTAAAACGGATTGAGGGTGAGATATGTATTTATGTATTTTTATTATATTTTTTGTCATTTGTATATTATGGTCTTTTCTGGAGTCTACTCTTTTTAAGGTAAATAAAATAGATATTTCAAGCAATAAACTTAAGGGAAACTTAAAGATTGTTTTTATATCAGATATTCATTTTGGAAACTATTATACAAAGGACAGACTTCAAAATATAGTTATTAAAGTGAATAGCTTAAAGGCAGATTTGATAATTATAGGTGGAGATTACATAGATAATAGCAAAAGGTCAAAGTTTAACAGGAAAACTTTGAATAAGTTATTTGATGATTTAGGAAACTTAAAAGCAAAAATTGGAGTATATTCTGTACTTGGTAATCATGATTATTATCTAGGGAAGTATACACATAATCTTATTTATGAAATGAAAAAAAGCGGTATCAATTTATTGATAAACAGTACAATTAAGATTAAGCTTGAAGATGAGACTATACTTCTAAGTGGAATAGATGATTTAGAAATGGGCACTGTAAATTTAAACAGACTCTTATATAGTGAAAATAATTTAAATTTAATGATAAGTCATAATCCTGACTTTTATGAAGAATATAAAAGCTATTATGACATAGGACTAGCAGGGCATATTCACGGGGGGCAAGTAACATTCTTTGGTTTATATGCACCTATTACTGAATCAAGATACGGGCAAAAATATGTTAGAACAATAAATAAAGTTAAGGGACAAAAATCTATGGTTATTACGACCAAAGGCTTAGGATGTAGCAAATTACCTATTAGATTCTTTGCTTTCCCTGAAATTATTGAAATTAATATTAACAGATAAGGAGCGCAAACATGAGGGCAGAAAGCTATATTACTTTTATTCCAGGTATAACAAATACAATGCTAGAAGATGAGGATTTATGTTTTATTTTTTATAAAGGACAAATGCTAACCTTAGAGGAGCCCCATGGATTAAGACTAATTAAAAGAGCTGATTTTAAAAAAATGAATTTAAATATTAAAAATAGCTATTATATTGGTCTATATAATAATAAAGCTTGCTTTGCTATGGAGCTATCAGAGAGAATTGATGCTATAAATAATATAAGCTTAAAAGATTTAAGAACTACTGGACAACTACTAGGTGATGAGCTTTTTTCCATTTGTGGTAAGGCATATCAAACCATAAATTTTTATAATACTCATAAATATTGTGGTATTTGTGGAGAAAAAACAATCTTATCAGAAACTGAAAGGGCAGTAATATGTCCTAATTGTGGTAATGTGAACTATCCTAATATTTGCCCTGCCATAATAGTTGCAATAACAAAAGGTGATGAAATACTTTTAGCTCATAACAAAAAGTTTAATGAGGGAATGTATAGTATAATTGCAGGCTTTGTTGAGGTGGGGGAGACCTTTGAAGATTGTGTTAAAAGGGAGGTCATGGAGGAAGTAGGTATTAAAGTGAAAAACATTAAATTTTTCACCAGCCAACCTTGGCCTTTTCCTAATTCCCTTATGATTGGCTACACTGCAGAATATTTAGATGGGGAAATAAAGGTGGATGGTGAAGAAATAACCCAAGCAGATTGGTTTAATATTAACAATTTACCCATGCTACCTTCGAAAATTAGCATAGCTAGAAAGCTGATTGATTCATGTGTTGACCATCATAGTAAATTATAAAATCTCTTTTGTAAATCCATGATTTATGGTATAATTCAGCATATTGAGACATAGGGGATGAATATTTTGAATCATGCACTTTTTAGCATATTTATTTTGCTGACTGCTTTTTATGCAGCTTTTGGCTTTCATATATATAAAATTGACACCAGGTCTAAAATGAATATGTTTTTTCTGATGATGTATTTAAGCTTAGGGAGTTGGTCCCTAGGGTATGCTTTTATGTTTATAGCATCTAATATATATATAGCTAATTTCTGGAGAATTATTGGTACCATCGGGTGGTGTTCTTTTTTCTATTCTTGGCTTTTATTTACATTTAATTTAAATAAACAAATAATAACTAAAAAAATGTATTATGGGCTAATGATTCCTGGAATTATTAGCTTTTTATTATATCTATCTTATAAGCCTACTTCCTCATTGATATATCTCTCTTATGGATATATAGAAAAATATCCTATAGATTTCGTACAAGTTTTTTATACATTTTACTATGTAAGTTTTTCAATAGGGGGTATTATTTCTTTATACAGTTGGGGTAGAAGTACTATTACTAAAAGAGAGAAGCTTCAAGCGAAGATAATTGGTGGGGTAGCTTTAATTGCCATTCTAATTGGCACTATTATAGATGTTATTTTACCAATAATCTTTAAAACTATCATATTCCATTTCACCATAATAGTTATTACTATTGCAATATTGGTTATTTGGTATATTATCTCAAAATATGAGACGATGATTCTAACACCTAATTATGTATTAGAATATATGTATAGGGATGTAAAGGATCCTATAGCCTATTTGGATTTGGAATTAAATATAAAAAATTGTAATGATGCCTTTTCTGACTTTATAGGCTATGAAAAGGAACAAAACCTCCAAATTTCAGATATTATTGAAGATAGTAAGGATGACATTTATGCTTTAATTAAACAAGGAAAAGAATTTGGGTTTGAAGGAAGGTTAAAAAGAAAAGATGGAACCTTAATATCAATAAGATTATCTGGTAACATGGTCTTTGATAAATATAAAGATTATTTAGGAATCGTGATCATCCTTCACGATTTAACAGAAATTAAGAACAATGAATTAATGAAAGAAGCACAAATAAATCATATGATTTATTATGATAATTTAACCGGTCTTCCAAATAGAAGATTCTTTAATGAATATATAAATAAAAGGATTAATGAAGAAGCTACATACTTTGCAGTTTTATTTATGGATATAGATAATTTTAAGATAATAAATGATACCTATGGTCATGAGAAGGGGGATGAACTCCTCCAATTTTTCACATGGACTGTTAATAAAGCTCTTGGAAATAATATTATGGCAAGAATAGGAGGAGATGAATTTCTACTTCTTATGAATGGACTTAATATGCCTAAGGATATAAATGGAGTAGAAGACTTTACTAAGGAAATAATGAAGGTGTTAAAAAAACCTTTTTATATAGAGGATAAGGAAAATTTCATTTCTGTTAGTATGGGAGTCGCTTTTTATCCAGAGGATGGAGAAAGCAGTGAAGCTTTAGTAAGAAATGCAGATATGGCAATGTATGAAGCTAAAAATTCGGGTAGAAACAATGTTAAATTTATCACTTCTGAAATAAAAAATGGGGTTATGGAAAAGAATGCTTATAGAAATAGCTTATACAGAGCTCTTGAGAAAAATGAGCTAGAGGTATATTATCAACCAAAGGTGAATATATTAAAAAACAATATTACAGGCTTTGAAGCACTATTAAGGTGGCGACGAAAAAATGGAAAATTCATATCTCCTAACATTTTTATACCTATAGCAGAAGATACAGGACTCATTGTAGAAATTGGATATTGGCTAATAAAAAATGCTTGTATGAATTTGAAAAAATGGCAGGAAATTGGAACAAAGGATTATAATATGGCTATAAATCTTTCCTTAAACCAGCTAAAGCAAAATAGATTTACTGAAATAGTTAGGGGTATTCTTGAAGAATTCGATATAGAGCCATGCTTTGTAGAATTTGAGATTACTGAAAGGATGACTATTAAGGGTATAGGTGAAACGGAAAAAGCTTTGGATAAACTTAAAAAAATAGGAGTAAAAATTTCCATAGATGATTTTGGAACAGATTTTTCATCCTTTATGAATATTAAAAAGCTTCCAATTGATAAAATTAAAATTGCTATGGAGTTTACCCAGGAGCTAAACCATAATAAAAAGGATAATATAATTGTGAAGTCAATAATTGATTTAGCCCATAATCTAGGTTTAACGGTGATTGCAGAAGGAGTAGAAACCCTAGAACAGCTAGATTTCCTAAAATTTAACCATTGTGATGAGGTTCAAGGATACTATTTTTATCGTCCTATGGAAGAAGGTAAAGTTGAAGAAATAATTTTAGAAGAAAAGCTTAAATATTAATTTAAGCTTTCTAATAATTTTTTAAAAGAATTAGCCGCTAAGTCAAAGGCTTTAATTCCATCTTTATATAATTTAGGTTCGGTAGAATTTTCTAAAGAGGTAAACCCTACAAAATCTGAAAGATGAGGCTCAATGGACAAGAACCCTTTAAAGTTAGTATCTTTTAATTCCCTTAGTATTTCAATCATTTTTCCATCCCCATAGCCTGCTGGGGTTACGCTATGATCCTTTAATAGTGCATCCTTTATATGGAAATATTCAATATGTTTCTTCAATAGATTAAAGGCTGCAGGATAAGTTTCTACATTACATTGAATAAAATTGGCAGGGTCAAAAATCAATTTTAAATATGGGCTTTTAAAATATTCAAAAATATCTAAGCACCTTTCAGGTATATCTCCGTATATTTCCTTTTCATTTTCATGAAGGAGTATGATATCTTCCTTTTCAGCCAATTTTATAAATTCTCCTAAACGATGCATAACCTCAGCTCTATGATTTTCTACTATATCTTCCTTAGGCATAAAAAAACTAAATATTCGAATATACCTGGTTTCTAATATTTTTGCAGCTTCTAGGGTATGCATAAATAATTCTAGATGAGGTTTAAAATCCTCATGTATGCCTATTTTACCTATGGGAGAGCCAATAGCAGATATTTTGAAGCTGTTTTTATCAAGCTTTTTCTTTATCTCTTTAATTTTAGGTATGGAATAGCTTACTAAAGGCTTCCCATTAACACCTCTCATTTCGATGTGATTAATCTGATGTTTCTTTAGTATCTCCATTTGAATGTCTAAACTAGGATCAATTTCATCTGCAAAGGCAGATAATATAAAATTACTCATTTATACGTTCCTCCTTATTCTTCTGTATTAAATTGTATATCACATAGCTTTTTATAGGAACCATCAAGTTTAATTAATTGTTCATGGGTTCCGGTTTCAGATATAACACCATTTTCAATAACTAATATTTTATTTGCTCTTTTAACCGTAGAAAGTCTATGAGCTATAACTAAAATTGTTCTACTATTAGCTAATTCTTGAATTGCTTCTTGGATCTCTAATTCTGTTTCTACATCCACGGCTGAAGTTGCCTCATCAAGTATAAGAATAGGAGTATCTCTAAGTACTGCTCTAGCTATTGATAGTCTTTGTTTTTGACCACCAGATAATTTAACTCCTCTTTCTCCTATCATTGTATCATACCCTTCAGGTAGACTTGATATGAAACTATGAGCTCTAGCTATCTTAGAGGATCTGATTATATCCTCCACAGTAGCATCCTTGGAACCATAAGCAATATTTTCTCCAACAGTTCCGTTAAACAAAAATACATCCTGTAATACAATACTTATCTGATTTCTAAGGGAGGAAAGCGAGATATCTTTAAGATCTTTTCCATCTAGATATATATTTCCAGCAACAGGATCATAAAATCTAGCAATTAAGCTAATTATAGTTGATTTACCTACTCCTGTAGGCCCAACTAATGCTACCATTTCTCCTTCATTTACTGAAAAACTAATATTATCAATAACTGGTGAAGACGGGATGTAGCTAAAGCTAACATTTTTAAAGCAAATTTCCCCCTTAGAGTAGATAATATCTTCTACATCTTCATTATCGATAATGTCAGGTTCTGTATCTAAAACTTCAAATACTCTATCAGCTCCAGCAACCGCCTGCTGAAGATCCTCGGTAACTCTTGCCAGAGTGGCTATTGGTTGATAAAATAAATTCAAATACAGTAAAAAACCCACAATGTCCGATATAGAAAGCTTATGGTTTAATGCTAGATATCCTCCAAAACTTACGACTATTACAGTACCAAAGGAACTTATGGCTTCTACAGTAGGATGAAATATTGAACTAAGCTTTAATGCATGTAGCAGAGCATAGGCATGAGTTCGTGATCTTTTTTCGATTCTACCGCGTTCTCTTGTTTGTTGATTAAATACCTGAATTTCCTTCATACCAGATATATTGTCCTGAAGAGTTGCATTAAGCTCTGCAAGTGCACTTTGAGCCTGTCTAAAATTAGGCAGGATTTTCCTTGTAAATAGTGCGCCACCATATATTAGAAATGGAATTGGAATTAAGGTTAACAATGCTAAATATACATTCATAGAAAATAATATTATAGTAACACCTATTAAAATTAAGAAATTAGTTATAAGGTCTGGTACAGAATGAGCTATTAAGGATTCAAAGGTTGCAGTATCATTTGTCGTTCGGGACATCAATTGCCCTGTCTGTTTGTCTTGATAATACCTTAAGGAGAGCTTTTGAAGATGATCATATACCACCACCCGCATATCAGAAACTAAATTCCATGCTGCTACATGGCTGAAGTAATTATTAAAATATCTAAGTACACCTCTTAGTATGTAGGAAATACCTAAGTAGATAGCTATATTTCTTATGGAACTCATAGAAGTATCACTAAGCTTACTTGTAAGTATAGAAACCAATTCTTTTATTAAATAAGGACTCCAAAGATTTATAGCTGTTATACCTAGTAGACTTAAACCAGAAATTATTAATAGTGTCCAATAGGGTTTAGCATATTTCATTAGCTTTATTAAATTTTTCATTTTACCCCCCACCTTCAAATCATATCATTATAAACATAAATATCATATCAAATTAAGGATAGACCTTCAATGGACAAAATGATAATATTTTTATTTTTCTATTGCTATTAAATTACTCTTATGATATTATAAAGTTGTACTGAAATTTGTCAGTTCGGATTTATAATATTGAACAACATTTCCCTTTCTGGAACTTGTGTTTATCAATTTTTTAAATCTAATAAAAATGAAAAGGAGAAATGTTGAAATGGGAGATAAGACTTTAATTTGTAAGGATTGTCAGAAGGAATTTGTATTTACTGAAGGCGAACAAGCTTTCTATAAAGAAAAAGGTTTTGAAAATGAGCCTCAGAGATGCCCTGAATGCAGAAAAGCAAGAAAGATGGCAAACAACAACAACAGAGGCTTCAGAAGATAGTTTAGAAGAAACGAAAATAAGAATCCAGTAGGGGAAAACCTACTGGATTTTTTAGGCTTAACAATTAAATGGTAGAGACGTAATTGTACTACTTGCTTTTATTTGTACCAGTAGTAATTATTTCACTTACAGGTTCGTAATAATCATCAGAAATAGTTTCCTGCGAATATAAAGAATTATCAATATAAGTATTCCTGGTTACTCTTACCTTGTATCCAGGAGAACCTTTTTGTATAGCATATGTTTTTCCTTCTTTGATATTTGATTGAAGAATATATTCAACTGGGGGAGATATTGTTTCATAGACGTTACTAGTCAGGGAATAAGTCTTTTTATTTAAAGCAGAATTAGAATATATATTTACATATAGATTATTATAATGCATTATAAAGGGTGGAGGAAAGCTGACATATACCGCCGCCAATCCCGGAATCTACTTTATTCCCTGTCAAGATAGATGCTATTTTAAAGCCTCTACCTAAGGTTCTTTCTCCAATACAATTGTTAAAGCTAAATTCATCTCCAGGCAAAAGTACTTTACCATTAAGAAGTCTGGAAGCTATTTTAATATTTTCAGCTCTAGCTAAAGAGGAAGAACTAAAATCTGTTACATACGAAGATATTTTTGTGTCAATAGGTAGCAGCATTTCTTCAGATATTGGGGCTTTTATTATTTTTATTGGAAGTTCTATGGTTTTATCTTTTAAAAAGTCATCAATTTCACCTTGGACTTTTTCATCTAACTGTTCGCTATCGATAGTCGAGCCATTTATATCTTCCTTGAAATTAAATTTATCTTGAGAAATACTTATTTTAGCAGAGATGGGGCTTACTGAAGAGGATTTTTCTATAGCTATAAGGGAGGAAGTTAAGTAAGTCTATCTATTTTATATTTAATAGCAAAATTTTTACTTGTACCACTTTTTATCAGGTTATTTTTAATAAAAAAGCTTTGATTTTTACCATAATCAAAGGCCTTACTAAGCACATAATCAAGATTAGAGTCAATAATTAATTTTGAATAGGGAATGCTGTATATTTTATTATTAGCTGATATAATGAGGCTTTTATCATTAAACTTATCATTATATTTGTTGGTTAAGAGTTCTTCGCCTACAACTATATTGTTTATACTAACCCGAGGATAAAAGTAGTTATTCCACTTTTTATTTTCGGTATATATTTTACAATAATAGCCTATGAAAATACCAAAAAGACCAAGACTAATTTGAATTAGTAATAATCTTGGTTTTAATGCCTTGAAATTTCTGTAAGTTTCCATAGAATACCTCGCTAGAAAAATTATTAAGTCTTGTTTCTATGAATAAATTAATCCTGTGATTGAAAAAAATCTACTATAGTATCAATTCTTTGAATTTCAAATTTAATAATATTCTTTTGTTCAGTTAGTTTAGATTCTTTAATTTTAATAAGTTCATTATAGTTATTTATAAGTAGCGAAAGTTTTTTGATTTCTTCCTGATATGAATCTGTTACTTTGTTAATATTAAGTGTATAATCGTTCATAAATTGGTTTAAAGCTTTAAGTCTCTGATTTCCGTCAGAAACTAAAGTATCTAAGCTGTAATTAGAAGCAGCTATTATGTTGAGTACAGTTTGTTTTTTAATGTCATGAGGCAAATTTTGCGGAAGGGCATTTATAAATTTATCAAGCATAAATACAGTATTAGTGCCAGTTTCTTCTAAAGTAAATAAATCATAAACTTCCTTCACAGTAAAATTCTTTTCATATTTTAAATCGGATTTTTCTACCATACTATAGTTTCCCAAACTACTATCACTAAGGCTTGAAGCTTTTCTATCGTTCACATCGCGTGCTTCCTCTGCATATGAATTATCCTGTAAAAAAGCAGTACCCTCTACTTTATTTTCAGGTTCTTTATCCGAGTGATCCACAGGGGTTAAAGATTTATTCTTTTCTAATACGTTTAACTTCTCAAGCATAGACATTATTGTCTTTGCCATTTTCATCCACTCCTCTAAATTATAGATCTTATAGTTTGATAATTGGAATATGATTATGTTAAATAAGGTTATAAAATAAAAAATTTCCTAAAATTATTCCCAGAATAAAAGTAAAAAAACAGATAACAAAATAGTTTGAGATTTTAGTAAATTTGTAGCCCTGCTTTTTAAAATAATAATTAAATCCCTTTATTATAATGCTACACAAAATTAAATCTGTAATAAGAACTAAAATTAAAATAAATAAAAATTTTAGTAGCAAAATATCACTTCCAATTTTTATAATTTTACATGCTATCAATAAGTGTATACCATTATACATAATTCATCAATATATCTTAAAAAAACTCAATAAACCTTTTTTATTTGACATTTTATACAGTAATAAGTGGTACTAAAGCTTTAAATAATTGTAGATTTGATACTTTATAAGTGATAAGATGAATATGTATTTTTGATTAGTATTAAGACTCTAAAGATATAATATTATTGTAAATATGTTAGGAAGTTTCAAGTATAAATGATAAAATGTCAGTAAAGGCCCTATATGTAATAATATTATAATAGATATTCTAACAAGGGGGGAACTACTTTGGAGATAAAAGCAGAAAATGATAAAAATTTTATATTAAATGATTTTTTAATTGAAAGGTATTATATATTAGTTGGTTTATTTATTGCTTTAATTGGACTATTAAATATAGTTTTTAAATTCATACCAATAGAATATACGGGCTATATTTTTGTTGTGTCTATTGTTAGTGCGTTTTCCTTTGGAGATGTAAGACGGGAAGAAAATATTAAATCATTTTTAAAATTGGCTATTCCTTATACCATTATTATATTGGTAGTATTAATAAGTGGCAATGATATTTGGCATAAGGTCCTTGATTGGCAGATGAAAAGAAATATAGTTTTCCAGATAAATGACTTATTTAAAAGCATTCCCTTTAATGATGCAGCTTTTACTAGAATATTTCATCCACAGCTTCTCACAGATTTTATGAAAACAATATATGAAAGCGGTTTTGTTCTTGCTGTTATTATTCCATTTTATAGAGCCCTATTGAATAAGGATTTTGAAAAAATGATAAGATATACTTTGTCAGGTCACATTCTTCAAGTATTTATGGTTACTCCGTTTTATGTAACCTTTTATATTCAAAATGTTTGGTTTGTTTATGGACATGCAGATCCTCTTAATAGAAATATGCCCTATAAGGAAGCTGCGATGAGCACTTTAAATGGACTTCCATCAATGCATACCTCAATTGCCTTCGCAATGTTCTTATTGGTGCTAAGAGAAAGAAATAAGATATTTAAATGGGTTTGGTCGATTTATTGTCTTCTGATAATATATTCTACCATGTATCTTGAGATCCATTGGGTTATAGATGTATTGGTAGGTTTGGCTTTTGGTTTTATAGCGGTTAAATTGGTGGATTTTTTTATGCTAATGGTTAAGGCTAAATTTATTAAATCGCCAAATAGCGATATAGATTCTTATGATAAAATAGGAACAGCTATATGAGTTTTAAACATTCTTTTCCTTTAATAATATTGAGAAAATAGATGCTATAAAGCATAATATACCAAAAATAAAAAACAGCTCAGATGGATTTATTATGTTAAGTAGCATTCCGCCAAGAAGGCTAGAGGTAAAAGCTCCTAGACCTCCGAAAGCAGCATATAAGCTAATACTGGTACCTCTAAGTTTAGCTTTAGTATTAGCATTTAGATATTCTAAGCTGGAGGTAATAAATAATGTAAAGGCAATACCTTCTATGCATTGGAGGAGTATTATTAGGTTTGCATTATTTACTAAGAAGTCAAGGACAAGCTTGGTTCCGTAGAGGAATAAAGAAAAAGTATACACCCTTATAATCTCAAATCTTTTAATTATTTTGCTAACAATAAAAAAAGTAGCAACTTCAAAAATACAGGTAACAAACCATGCAATTCCAAGCATGGATACATTTCCTTTTGTGTATATAATTAAATCATTCATATAATTAACTCCGCCGGCTAGAGCGGCATTCATTAGAAAGACTGTTAAAAGTAATATTTTGATTTTGCTATTTTTAAAAATATAACCGATATCCTTAAGTTCAATAAGCTTAATATTTTTTTTCCCCTTATACTTCATAGAAAATAAAAGGATGATACTAAATAATGACAAAGTCTCATAAATAATAAATATTATATTGATACCATAACCCATGATTATAAAGCCCAAAGCTAAATTGGTTATTGCATAAGCAGCAGAGGCCATTAATCTAATCCTTGCATAATTTGTGGTTTTAACCTCTTCAATGATATCAAAGGTGTAAGCATCCATAATTGGGCATATACCGGACATAAATATATTATTTATAATAATAAGAGTTAAAATAATTGGGAACCCTTTAGCAAAAATAAAAAGGTATATAATAAAAATGCTTGTACACAAATTTAATAAAACAGTGTTTCTTTTACTTAGATATTTATCGGATATGAAACCCCAAACAGGCTGAGCTATAACTCCTATTATTGCGCTAGATGCAAAAACAATAGCTATTTGGGTAAAGGTAAGATGCCTATCCTTAAAATAAACTGGAAGAAACGGGGAAAAGCAAGCATTACTGGCGTATATTATAAACATAAGAAATTGCAGTTTTAAAACTGTTGTTTTTTCCATATACTTCTCCTTTGTATCTACCTACACATAGTATACAAAGGCTTTATATTTGTCAATCTTCATATAATATCTAAAAATATATATAAGTTAATTAGGAGGGTTTATTAATGTCAAAATCAATTATTGTAGCACAGCTGTACACTCTAAGAGATTTCATGAAGACACCAGAGGATTTAAGTGTTACCTTTAAAAAGGTAAAGGAAATTGGCTATAATGCTGTCCAAGTTTCAGGAATAGGACCAATAGAAGATGAATTTATTAAGGAGGTTGCAAAAAGGGAAGACTTAAATATTTGTGCTACCCATATAGCTTACGATAGATTTAGTTCGGATATGGAGGGCGTTATAAAGGAGCATAAACTTTGGAATTGTGAATATGTTGGAATAGGTGCAATGCCTGAAGTCTATAGAGGAAGTAAGGAAGGTTTCATAAAGTTTGCAAAGGAAGCCTCAGACTATGGCAAAATCTTACTTGAAAATGGACTTCATCTTATATACCATAATCATAACTTTGAATTTAAGAAGTTTGATGGTTTGACAGGTCTTGAAATCTTGTTTCAAGAGACTGATCCTAGATATTTTCAATTTGAAATTGATACCTACTGGGTACAAGTTGGTGGTGGAGACCCAATTGCTTGGATTAAGAAAATGAAGGGTAGAATGGATGTTGTACACTTTAAGGATATGGTTACCTCTTCAAACAATACTCAGATTATGGCAGAGGTCGGAGAAGGTAATCTAAATTGGGAGGGCATCATTGGAGCCTGTGATGATATAGGCGCGAAATGGTGTGCAGTGGAGCAGGATAAATGTGAGAGAGATCCCTTCGAGTCCTTAAAAATAAGTTTACAAAACTTAAAAAAATTGGGATGTAAGTTTTAGATTTATTCTAACCTACATAAATTTCATCATGTAAGGGGCCTTAGAGCTAATTCAACCTTGATTAGCTACAAGAGTAGCTAGTACGATTAAAATGAATTGGGACACAACTAAAGTTGTGTCCCAGAATTATTATTTAATAATTTTATACGTAGAATAATAGATCGCCATAGGTTGGGAATGGCCAAAATTCTTTATCTACTAAGGTTTCTAATTTGTCAGCATCTTTTCTCAATATTGCCATTTTTTCAAATACATCGAATCTATAGAAAGCTGCTAATTCATAGGTATCACTTTCAAATTCAAGAGCCTTCTCAATGGAAGCTTCCAAGATAGTTGTATTTTTCTTTAAGGAAGCAGCTAAAGCTGAAACCTCTATTAATAACTCTGTTTGAGTAGATATGTCAGTTGCTACTCCAGTTGAGTTTATAGCATTTATTGAAGTGGCAAGGCTTGTAGTAAATTTGATTACTGCTGGTAGTATCTGACGTTTAGCAATCTCTACAGTTGTTAAAGCCTCTATATTTATACTCTTACTATAATTCTCTAAGGATATTTCATATCTTGAATGCATTTCTACTCTGCTTAGAACCCCATGTTTTTCCATTACTAAAAGATTCTTTTCAGATATTAAAGCCTTAATGGATTCAACAGTGGTCTTTATATTAGGTAGACCTCTCTTTTCAGCTTCAGTAATCCAGCCCTCTGAATACCCATTACCATTGTATATAATTTTCTTGTTTTCCTTTACGATTTCAGCTAATATAATCTGAACTTCAGTAGTAACATCCTTTGCTCCCTCAAGTCTATCCGCAATATTTGATAAAACTTCAGCAACGATTGCATTTAAGGTGTAGTTTGGTGATGCAATGGATGCTGAGGACGGAACCATTCTAAATTCGAACTTATTACCAGTAAAGGCAAAAGGTGAGGTTCTATTTCTATCAGTGGCATCCTTAGGAAGTGGTGGAAGTGTGGTTACACCTATCTTTAAATCCTTAGCTGACTTAGAACTATTAGCTCCACCATTTTCGATTTGATCTAGTATATCTTGAAGCTGTTCTCCTAGAAATATTGATATTATTGCAGGAGGAGCTTCATTTGCACCTAATCTATGATCATTTCCTGGATTAGCTGCAGAAACTCTTAATAAATCAGAATAATCATCAACGGCTTTTACAACAGCTGTTAAGAAAATAAGAAATTGAGCATTATCGTGTGGAGTTTTACCTGGCTCTAAAAGATTTTGACCATCATCTGTGGCCATTGACCAGTTATTATGCTTACCGGAACCATTGATTCCTGCAAAAGGTTTTTCATGAAGCAAGCATACTAAATCATGTCGAAGCGCTACTTTTTTCATTATTTCCATTGTTAATTGGTTGTGATCAGTTGCAATATTAGTGCTAGTAAATACTGGAGCTAGCTCATGCTGTGCAGGAGCAACTTCATTATGCTTTGTTTTAGCTGCAACCCCTAATTTCCAAAGTTCTTCATCAACTTCCTTCATATATTCAGAAACTCTTTCTTTTAAAACACCAAAATAGTGGTCTTCCATTTCCTGTCCCTTTGGAGGCATTGCTCCAAACAAAGTTCTTCCTGTATATATTAAATCTTTTCTTTGATCATGGACCTTCTTATCAACAAGAAAATATTCCTGTTCTGGTCCCACTGTAGTTATTACTCTTTTAGATGTGGTATTTCCTAATACTTTAAGTACACGCATAGCTTGTTTTGACAAAGCTTCCATAGAACGAAGCAAAGGTGTCTTTTTATCTAAAGCTTCACCTGTATAGGAACAAAAGGCAGTAGGTATACATAGGGAACCATCCTTTAAGAAGGCTGGTGATGTACAATCCCATGCAGTATAGCCTCTTGCTTCGAAAGTTGACCTTATTCCGCCAGAGGGGAAGGAAGAAGCGTCAGGTTCTCCTTTAATTAATTCCTTGCCTGAAAATTCGAGTACTACTCTTCCATCGGCTGTTGGTGATATGAAAGAATCGTGTTTTTCAGCTGTAATACCAGTCAAAGGTTGGAACCAGTGTGTAAAGTGAGTTGCACCCTTCTCAATTGCCCAATCCTTCATAGCATTTGCAACTATTTCTGCAACAGTAGGGTCTAGTGGTAGTCCATCGTCTATTGTCTTTTTTAAAGCTTTATAAGTAGCCTTAGGAAGACGTTCCCTCATCAATGAATCGTTAAAAACATTTGAACCAAATACTTCAGTCAATTTTGTCATTTTATAACCCCTTTCTATTTGCTAACTTGAACCCTAGAGTTCTTTATTCTCACATATTTTTTACTTGTATATCATTGGCCAAATAAAAGCCAAGATAAAAAGAATAAAAAAGCGTACCCCAAACGCTATAAGTTATAATACATTAATAATAATATATTAGACGAATTAATTCAAGGGAAAAATACAATTATGAATAGATTATTTATAAAAGTTTCAGAATAGACCATTTAAAAATGTATATATATGTTAAATAATAAAAAAATAATACCTGTAATGGCTGCAATAAGCCATTACAGGTAAAGGAGAGATTGTTTTATTTTGAAAGCAACATAATTAGTAGGTTGCATAATAACACGAAAGTCAGCTTTGCTCCTTATAATTAAACCACTAGTATTTTCTAGTCAATTTTTGTTTTTATAAACGCAGAGGGGGAATAGCCTTTGACTTGTTTAAATACCCGGTTGAAAGTTCGTATACTACCAAAGCCTGTCAAAAATGCAACTTCAGTTACAGAATTATCTTTTTGACTGAAATATTCTATAGCCTTTGATACCCTATAATTATTGAGATATTGACCAAAAGTCATCCCAGTAGCTTCTTTAAAAAAACGTGTAAAATGATATATACTAAAATTAGCAACAGAGGCAATTTCAACTAAGGTTATATTCTTATCATGGTTATCTTCAACATATTGAAATACCTGATCCAGTCTTTCCAGTCTTTTTAGGTGAGAGGCCATTTCATTAAAGGAATAAGTTTCTGTAGGTATATATCTGATGAGTATCACCATAATATCAAACAATCTTGCCTTCATAGCTAATTTATAGCCTTCATTTTTATTATTGTATTCGGAAAATATATTTAGCATCTGCTTTTCAATTATCTGATGAGGATTGATGCCTTCTATTTTTTCAATGGGAGGCTTGAACAAAACCTCTTTAAATCTTTTGCTTTTTACCATAGTGGTAAAAGCTTCAAAATAAGACATTTCAAAGTGCAATATAATTCTTTTAACATTTAGGCAATTTGGAAGGAAATAATGGACATCACCTCCATTTATAAGAAGAATATCACCAGAATTCAAAGTATATATTTCGCTGTTCACACCTATTTTTAAGTTCCCATCTAATATATAGACAACTTCTACTGCCTCATGCCAATGTGGTGGAAATTCAGAGATGTCTGCAATAAATATATTTAATTGAGTATCTGAGTCGAGTAGTGTTTTTTGATGCCAAGCTTGCATAATTATATCTCCTTAATAATGATTATTAATATAATCAAAGCAAGCATCAATCGATACTTGCTTTAATTCTTTTATGCTTTGTATCAGCATAAGCTGTAATTTATTTTATTATAATTTAGCTAAAACTTAATGTATTTACAACGAACATAATGACAAATAGAATTGAAACTACATACATTGCAAAGGGAATATCTTTTTTCTTACCAGTAAATAGCTTTATAACAACATAAGAAACGAAACCAAAAGCTAAACCATCAGTAATGGAATAGGTAAGTAGAGTCAATATCATTGTTAAAAATACTGGTAAACCTTCTGTGAAATCGCTAAAGTCAATTTTAGTAATTGGTTCCATCATTAGAAGACCAACAAGAACTAAAACTGGAGCTGTAGCATAACCAGGGACTAGTGCAAATATTGGAGCTAAGAATAAGGATAAACCAAATAATATTGCTATAACTAAACCAGTTAAGCCAGTTCTTCCTCCCTCAGAGATTCCTGAAGCCGATTCAATAAAAACAACTGGAGTTGAGGTACCAAGACAAGCACCTAAAGTAGATCCTATAGCATCCGCAGTCAATACCTTATCAGCATTGATTACATTTCCCTTAGCATCTAGATAGCCAGCTTTTGTAGCTAATCCAATTAAGGTTCCAACACTATCAAATACATCAATAAATAACATACTTATTATTACAGGTATGATTTTAAATATATCCTTCCACATATCGCCAAAATCAAAACCAAAAATAACTGGAGTTAAACTTGGAGGTGTTGAAACAAGAGAACTTGGTAGCTTAACGAATCCAAATATAATGGCTAAGATTGTTACTGTAAACATTCCAATTATAAAAGAGCCTTTTACTTTTCTTTGATATAATATTGCAATTAGTATTATTCCAAATATAGCAAGCAGCACTGTCCAATCTTTTAAATTACCAAGTTGAACTAAAGTATCAGCATTCTTAATTATTATATGACCATTTTGTAA
This sequence comes from Clostridiaceae bacterium, assembly GCA_036507955.1. Classification (GTDB taxonomy): domain Bacteria; phylum Bacillota; class Clostridia; order Clostridiales; family Clostridiaceae; genus DATCIH01. The sequence continues at coordinate 39,891 of DATCIH010000105.1, forward strand.
ACCTATGAAAGCTATAAACAAACCGATAGAAATACTTATAGCAATTTTTAAGGACTGGGGAACACTATCAATAATAAATTGTCTAACTCTAAAGAAATTAAGAAGTAAAAATATGATACCTTCAACAAAGGATGCTGCTAATGCAACTCTCCAAGAAATACCCATGGAAATACATACTGTGTAAGTAAAGAAAGCATTAAGTCCCATACCTGGTGCCATACCAAAAGGATAATTTGACACGAAACACATGATTAAAGTACCAATTAAGCAGGCTAGAGCAGTAGCTGTAAATACAGCAGAAAATGGCATTCCTGAAGCAGATAAAATACCTGGATTAACTGATAATATGTAAGCCATTGTCATAAAAGTAGTCAACCCTGCAAGAACTTCAGTCCTAACTGTAGTTTTATTTTTTGTCAAATGAAAAAGTTTTTCTAACATGTTACAGAATTCCCCCTTAAAATTAATATTATATGTAAATGTTAACAACAATAAGTGTAAACGTCAATCAAATAATAGAATTAAATTCAAATATTTTGAGTATAATTATCCTTTCATTGTTTATTATAAAAAAAAGTAAGATAATATATATAATAAGTTTTAGGAGGATTTTATGAAAATTGTTTTAGCACCTGACTCATTTAAGGAAAGCATAACAGCAACAGAAGCAACAGAAGGTATGAAAAGTGGAATATTAAAAGTTGATAAAAACATTGAAATCCTTGAGCTTCCTATGGCAGATGGAGGAGAAGGAACCTTAAAGGCAATAATTCTAGCAAATAGTGGTGAATTTCATGAGAAGATGGTTAACTCTCCACTTAAAGAGAAGGTTTTAGCTAAATTTGGGAGTTATAAAGATACTATTGTAATTGAGATGGCAGAGGCTTCAGGCTTAGCATTAGTAGATAGAACAAAAAGAGACCCTAGCTATTTGACCACCTATGGAACAGGAGAATTAATAAAGGAAGCCCTAGATAGGAAAGCAAAAAATATAATTATAACTCTTGGAGGAAGCGCTACAAATGATGGGGGGGTTGGAATCCTAAAAGCTCTAGGAGTAGTGTTTTTGGATAAGTATAAAAATGAACTGGATGATGGTGGACTACCATTAAAAAATTTACATAAAATTGATTTTACAAACTTGGATAAAAGAATTTTTGAAGCAGATATAATTGTAGCATGTGATGTTAATAATAAGCTTTTGGGTAATGAGGGTGCAAGCTATGTCTTTGGACCTCAAAAGGGAGCATCCCTATCATTGGTGAAGGAACTAGATGAAGCTCTTGAAAACTTTTCAAGGGTGGTTCATGAACAATTAGACCTTGATTTGAATGAAATTGTAGGAGGGGGTGCAGCTGGTGGCACGGGAGCTTCTATAATTGGTATATTAAAGGGTAGGATGAAAAGGGGTATAGATGTAGTAATTGAAAGCTCTGGTTTTAAAGATAGAATAAAGGGAGCAGATTATATATTTACTGGGGAAGGGGGTATAGATGGACAGACTATTTTGGGAAAGACCATTTATGGGATTGCTAGGGAAGGAAAAAAACAAGGCATACCGGTTATTGCTTTTGCTGGGAAGGTTAGTCCTGAATGCTCTAATCTTTATGCGGAGGGCTTAAGTGCAGTATTTTGCATAAATAAAGAAGCAACCACTTTGGAGGTTGCCTTAAAGTCCACAAAGGAAAATCTGGAATTAGCTGTAGAAAACGTAATGAGACTTATAATGCTGAAATAATAAACTACTTTTTTAAACTAAGAAAGTTTCTTATTCCCTCAGCTGCAGTGCTATGATCGTCTTCTCCTGTAAGGCCAGAAACTGTTACTGAACCTACTGCCCCTTTTCCCATTATTATAAGTGGGAAGGAACCTCCTTCACCTTGATATTCATCTGTATTTAATCCAGTTGCTTCTTTAAAGGTTGTACCTTCAGCCTTATACTTTTCTCCCATGTACAATGAGCTGTGAGCAAATTTGATAGTCACATTGCTCTTAGTATTTAGCCAATATATATTTTCTTTAGTTGTACCTTCCATAAGGTGGGTAAATAGCGGGGTACTATCTTTTACTATACATACGGCTATACCTTTTCCTATTTTCTCTTTTGCAATATTGATTATAATTAATCCTAGGCTTAAGGCATCTTCATTAGTAAAGGTTGTAAACTGTAATGCTTCTTCTTGGGCTAATAACTCTGTTAGTAATTCATTCATATTGTTCCCTCACTTTATTAATCATTTATTTAATTATATAACACATATTCTTGCGCCGCAATAACACTATTTTATTAAGGATAATATATCTTGTAGACTAGGTGGATTTAGAGCAAAGGGGAATCGAGTACATACATTTGCAGCAACTGAGGCAGCAAATTTAACCGTTAATTCATCATCTAAATTATTTAATATGCCATGAAGAACCCCCGCTCTAAAAGTGTCACCTGCGCCTAGGGTACTCTTAACTTGTATATGGTAGGGAGTAATCTCATATATGTAATTACCTCTTCCATATAGTATTTTGTCTGCCCCAAAGGTGAAGATAACCAACCCCTTTGTATTACTAGTATACTTTTTGAAAAGCTCGTTTTCATTTAAGTCCTTGTAATTATTTTCAATATATTCTTTAGATATTATTGTTGCAGCGGCTCCTTTATTTAATATGCTATCAGGTGGGCAGTCTATGGTAATGTAGTTTTTATTATATTTAGAAGAAAGCTTAGAGACTTCTTCTGACTCATCACTAAAAAAAGGATCTATGGATATGATATCTGCAAGCTTAATTGCATTTTCGTCTGGTTTAGACCACCGTTTAGTTCCAGAAAAAAAGCTATTAAAAGTGCCAAAGACTGTTCTGGTTTTCGCTCCTATAATAACAAGGTCCTCTACTCCTAAATAGCTTGAATCATAAATCATACCATCACAATCAATATTATATCTTTTATAGAAATCCTTTATAGGATCGTTTGTATTTGATCCAAGAAAAGGACCATCTATTTTTACTTTATAACCAAGATTACTCAATATAAGCGCTGAATTTCCAGTCTCACCTCCAGGAACCCTGTAGGTTTCAAGTATTTCTCCATAGGTATCTTCCCTAGGATATTCTTTTAATTTATGTATTATTGATAATATAGTCATACCATATAGGTATATAAATTTATTTGTATCCACAGTGCACCTCCTAGAATTAATAATAAATAAATAGTATCATTAAAGGAGTTATAAATAAAGGCATTTGTTAGTAATTTTGGATTATGACATAATATGCCCAATTGTGATGCCAAAAAAATAATATGAGGATCTGCTAAAGGAAATAATAAGAGTAAGATGAGATAAATCTTTTTAATTTATTAATTTTAGTGTAAAATTAATTCAAATAAAGGAATTTATTAATAACTTCTTTGGGGAATATTAAATTGCAAATTAAAAAACCTAAAATAAATAGGTTGCTACAATTTAAATATTTAAAGTCTATGCAAATGCAGATATTGATTCAGATATCTGTATTGGTTATTTGTATTATAATTTTATTAGATTTAGTTTCTTATTATTCCTCTTCCTCCGTTATTATTAAGGATTCTTAGAATTATACAGGACAAATTACAGCTCAGATCAGTAGAAATATTGAATATTATGTTAATTATATGGGAGATATATCCTTCATTTTAAAAAATGAAACTGAAAATTATAACAATTTATCTTTGGAACAGATAAATAAAAATGGTAAAGACAACTTATTGCTAAAAACCATAATTCAGATGAGGAGCGATATAAATTCAATATATGTATTTCATGATAATACAATACTAATGACAAATCAGGATTCTAGTCCGATAAAAAAAGATATAAAAATTTCAGAATTAAGCTGATATAAAAATGCGGTTAAGGCTAAAGGAAATCCTGTATTTTCTTCTTCCTATGTCGAAAACTTCATTGAAGGTAACTATCCCTGGGTAGTGTCACTTAGTAGAGCAATATATGATAAGAAAACCTCGGATTTAATTGGTGTAGCACTTATAGATATAAACTTTAAAGTTTTTACAGATTTATGTAACAAAATTCAGTTAGGAGACACAGGGTACGTATTCATTATTGATGACAAGGGAAATATTATTTACCATCCCAAACCAAACAAGAACTTATTTATTCAAAAATAAAAATGGAACCTATTGATAAAATATTGAAAGTTAATAATGGTAATTTTACTGATTTTTCAGATAATAGCAAAAAACTTATTACAGTTCAAACACTGAAATCAATTGGATGGAAAGTTGTGGGAGTTACCTATATGTCTGATATCCTCGTACAAACAAAGGTATACATGACTATAATATTTATGGCTACTTTAATCTGTTTAATATTAGTTATAATAATATCAAAAAAAATAGCTAAAAATATTGCAGATCCTCTGGCAGAACTGGAGAAGATTATGAATAAATTTGAAGCTGGGGAGGTGGATGGAAACAATGAAATATTTGGAAACAATGAAATAGCTCAGTTGTCTCAGACCTTTTCTAATATGTCCAGAAGAATTAAAAACTTACTGCAAAAAATAGAAGAAGATCAAACAGAATTAAGGAAGAGCAAATTAAAAGCTCTTTATGCCCAAATAAATCCTCATCTTTTATACAATTCACTAGATACTATAATCTGGGCTGCAGAACAAAATGAAAATGATAAAGTAATAAAAATGACTTCAGCTTTAGCAAAATACTTTAGATTAAGTCTTAGTAAAGGCAGAGAAGTTGTTCCAGTTTTTATGGAAATAGAGCATATTAAAAATTATCTCATAATACAGAAGATCAGATTAATTCAACCTATAGTTGAAAATGCTATTTACCATGGAATAAAAAATCTTCCAGGTGGTGGAAAGATATGGATATATGGCAAAAGAGTAGATAATAACATTCATTTATGCATAAAAGATAATGGAGTTGGCATGGATGAACACCAGCTTGAAACTATATTAACTAAAAAAAATGACAATAATCTTAAATCAGGTGGTGTAGCTATCTCAAATGTTCATCAAAGATTACAATTATTTTATGGCAAGGATTATGGACTCAAATTTGAAAGTGAATTAGGTAAGGGGACTACGGTAACTATTGTTATTCCAATAGTGGATCAACCCAATATTGTGATGGGAGCGTTGAAAAAAGTTATGAAATTACTAAAGCCCTATTGAAAACTAACACAAGCATAAATGGTATTTTTGGAGCAAATCAACAATCTCTTGAGGGAATTGCACAAGCAGTAAAAGAGCTGGGGAAGACAAATAGTATAAAAATAGTTGGATTTGATAGCTCTTATACAATAATAAGTGATTTAGAGAATGGGATAATTGATGCGATTGTTGTACAACGACCATATAACATGGGATACTTGAGTGTGAAAGCGGCTGTTGATGCTATCAAAGGTAAAAAATTACCAAGCAATATTTATACTAATTTTCAACTAATAACTAAAGAGAATATATATACCCCTGAAAACGAAAAATTATTATTTCCATTTTAAGAAGGAATCAGTTTAAAAACTGGTTCTTTTTTTATAGTAGAAAAGTGAACATTTACAGTGGAATATTGAATGTAAATGTTTTCTTAATTGAAATATAATATTAGACCTTCGTTAAGAGGAATATCTTTAAATAATGGTATATATTTCTTTTCATTTGTGTCATAATATTGATACAAATTATTAGCCGCAAATTTATCGTTTTTCTTTATTATATCGTGGTTACCAAAAATAAAATGAAGTCTCTTTTCATTATAGAGTTTGGATAATAACATGAAAGACTCCTTGTGCATTTCTATAATGGGAGCTATCTTGCTATTTTTCCATAATTCATCACCGTCTCCTATTTCTATATAGGTAAAATTACTATTATAATAATGGGTTAAAGCAGCAAAATAGATATTTCGATTTTTCAAGAAATCATCCGCCAGGCCACCATCGCCCCTATGACAATTGCTCATAAGTATTATTTTAGAAGAATCATCAAAGGGAATTTCATTTGCAGAGTTAAAAACACCGGTTATCCGGTTTAAAGTATTCATTATTACCCCCACTTAATAGTTGTAAGAGGGTGTCAACACCTACACCCTCAATTAATCAATAAAGATAAGACTTGATTTTATCATATGTATCAAATAACTCTTTAGATTTTCCAATATTAATAATTTGACTATAAAGTTCTGGATCTTTAGCTTTAATGGCATTAATTTTATCTGGGAGGTTTTCATAATTTGATGCTAATGCATTATATTTGTCGCATAACAACTTATTTTTCATTTGTATTATATAATTAGTTGTTTCATTTTGCGATACAGGTTGAGGTGTATGGGCCTTACTAAAATCTAGGCTTACTGTAAAGTTATTTATTGATATTTCATTATCCATATAACCAGCATTCTTAAGCCCTTGAGTAAAGGAGTCTAACATAATCTTATCCTTAAGTGTAATGGTGATACTCATGGTAAGCTCAGAAGGCTCTGAAAATTCACCAAGTTTAAATCCGGTTAGCCACCAATGTCTATCATCTCTTACAAATAAAGTTCTACCATCCTTCTTTAGAACAAAGGATAGAAAAAGTGTGTCTGAATCTTTTACTGAATTATAAAAGGGACCGCTATAAACATCTGGAATAGTTATATCCGCTCTTTCAGTTGAGTAAATTCCGATCTCACAGCCTGAGGTTAAATCATATTGACCCTTCCAAAATTCAATAAGCCATCTTCTTCCATAATACTCAAAGTAAATTGGTTCGCAATCGATAACCATACCTAAGGGAGCTGCAGCTTCATCATAGAGCCTGCAATAACCATTATTTCTTTGCCAAGCATTCATATTGGAATTAAAAATATCCTGCCTTTTGTCATAGGAATAACCAGCTACATTTATGGCTTTATCAAAAGGAATATCACCAGTTTTCCCATCTGTGGATATCTGCAACAAAAACCGTTTAAAGCTATCAAAAAACTTACACGGTATTTCTAATAAAAATAAAGACATGATTAGTAAAATTAATAAGATCATTATTAATACCCAAGTTGATAAAGGGGTACTTTGAAAGGTCACTGCAAGTCTATTAACCAGCTGATTATTTAAATCAAAAACTGTGTACAAATAACCTACCTCTTTATAATTGTTTATACTATATTATTCATATATATAATTTGTGTTAAAAAAAAGAACACTTTCACCTTTATATTATGAATATACAACGTATATTACCGATGATAAGGTTCCTTTAGTGTTATTTTAAAAGCTCTATATATTTGCTCTAAAAGTATTACTCGCATAAGCTGGTGAGGAAAAGTCATTTTAGAAAAGGATAAGCTTATTTTAGATTTTGCTAATACCTTGTCAGATAAGCCTAAGGTACCTCCGATTACAAAAGCAATATTACTGTTACCCTTTATAAGAGATAAATTAATAAAGTTAGCTAAGTCCTTCGATGCCATTTCCTCTCCCTGAATTTCAAGGGTAACAATAAGCATATTATCTCTTAGCTCTTTTATTATCCCAATACCTTCCTTATCCTTAATTTGTATTTCCTCAGCAGGGGAAGCTTTTTCTGGTATCTTTTCGTCAGGTATCTCAATTGTTTTTAATGTACAATATCTACTTAGTCTTTTCGAATATTCTTTAAGCGCATCTTTAAAAAAGCTTTCCTTAATTTTACCTACACAAATAATATATATATTCATTAATATCTCCTTATGGTTTTACATAGATCCCCAACTTTTATAAAGCCAAGCTATGAAAAACAGCTTGGCTTAGCTACTAGAATCCTTCGGACATGTTATATAACAACTTATATCAGTTCAAATCAATTATGCTTCCTTACCACAACATTTCTTATATTTTTTACCACTACCGCAGAGGCAAGGATCATTTCTACCAATTTTATTTTTGTTTACCGTAGTTTTTGTGTCCCTATAACTAAATTGAATATCTCTTCTTTTCTCTTTTGAAAATATACTATCCCACTGAGGAAGAGTATATAAATAGTCAGCCTTTGCATCTACCATATTAAAATACAGCTTTTCATAATCAATATTTATTTCTATTTCAACATCTTTTTCTACTTTTTCAAGCTCGATTTTATTAATTAAACTTTCATTTATACCATCTAAAAAACCTGTGAAATAAACTGGCTCTACCTGGAATGCTACAGCTAGGTTTTCAATACTGTCCTTAATATTACCCTGATGATCATATAAAAGTTTTGTGTATATTTTCTTCTCAATAGAACTATATTCTTCCCAAAATGCATCTTCACCATTTTTCTTAACATAGTCAACCACAAGATCTGTCCAATTTTTATATAAACTCATATTTTCTTCTCCTTTGCATTTATAAATCTTTAGACTAATTATATTATAATAAACGGATAAATAAAATCAAGATATTTTTTTATTTATCATCAACACTTTTATTTGAAAGCTGATAAATTGCGGGTAAGTTGCAATAGTCGCATTTGTCTTCTAAAACGCCTATCATTATTGGAAAGGTTTCATGATCGGTTATATATTCATCAATACCTATATTTATATGATTTTCGCAACAATATATATTTTCCATTTTTAATCCTTTACTAAAATTCTATATAGCAACTAGGATTATCCCTATTTGCTATAGTAATTGATATATCTGATCCAGGAATAATTTTATTTTCCTGTAGAATACTAATCACAGTTTGGTAGGCAAGCTCTGGAATATTATTAGTTTTGCTAAGATGACCAAGTATTACATTTTTATGCTTATCGTCGAAGATTTCAAGTATTGCCTTTCCACAACTTTCATTTGACAGATGGCCCTTATCACTTAAAATCCTTCTTTTAAGCACATAAGGATAAGGCCCAAATTTAAGCATTTCTACATCATGGTTACTTTCTAATAGAAGAACATCAGCATCCTTTATATTGTTTTTTACCTCAGGAGAAAAGAATCCTAGATCCGTAGCTATACAAACCTTTTTATTATAATGATTTATACTATACCCAACAGGATTTACAGCATCATGGGGAAGGGAAAAGCAACTTATATCTAAATCCTTTACGCTTGTCCCATAATTATCTATTATTTTTATATTGGTATCCTTTACCGTGCCAATTATTCCATGAAGACTTTCCCAAGTTAATTCATTAGCATAAATTGGTATGTCATATCTTCTAGATAGTACACCAAGACCCTTAGAATGGTCGGAATGCTCATGAGTTACAAAGATTCCATCCAAATTCTTTGGGTCTTCACCTATGTTCTTTAATGCCTCTTCAATACGTTTTCCAGGCAGACCAGCATCTATTAATATTCTTGAGGAGCCAGAAGACACGAATATACTATTTCCACTGCTTCCACTGTATAATGAACAAAATATCATGATTTCAACCTCTTCTGTTTGGTTTAATTTAAAAAATTATTGATGAATTCTTTTAATGTCAGCTCCTAGGGATGAAAACTTTTCTTCTATATTAAGATAACCCCTGTCTATATGATCTATTGATAAAACTTCTGTAGTACCGTCTGCTATAAGACCTGCGATCACCATAGCGGCTCCAGCTCTTAAATCAGTAGCTATAACCACTGCTCCTGTTAGTCTAGCTGTACCTTCAATTGTTGCTATTAGTCCCTCAACATTTATATTAGCTCCCATTTTTTTAAGCTCAGCTACGTGCTTAAATCTCCCATCCCATATGCTTTCGCTTATAATACTTTTCCCTTTTGCGATAGAAAGTAAAGCGGACATAGGCTGCTGAATATCAGTAGGTATTCCAGGATAAGGAAGGGTCTTAATGTTCACAGCTTTGAAGTCCCTATCAGATTTAATCGTCAAGGAATCTTCATGCTCTTGAATTTCTATACCCATTTCAAGAAGCTTAGCAGTTACTGACTCTAAATGCTTTGGTATGATGTTTTCTATAGTCACATTTCCACCACAGGCAGCTGATGCAATCATATAAGTAGCAGCTTCGATTTGATCTGGTATAACTGAATAGTTACAGCCATGAAGGGAAGAAACTCCCTTTATTCTGATAAGATCTGTTCCAGCACCTTTAATGTCTGCACCCATAAAATTCAAGAAATTGGCTACATCTACTACATGAGGTTCCTTTGCTACATTCTCTAAGGTTGTTGTACCTTCAGCTAAGGAAGAGGCTAACATTACATTTATTGTTGCTCCTACGCTTACTACATCAAAGAAAATATTGGCACCTATTAGTCTATCTGCTTTAACAATCATAGTTCCATCTTCTATAAGCACCTTTGCACCTAAAGCCTGAAAGCCTTTAATGTGTTGATCTATTGGTCTTACCCCTATAGCACATCCACCAGGAAGCTCAACCACCGCTTCTTTAAATCTTCCAAGCAATGCTCCTACTAGATAGTAGGAGGCTCTCATCTTCCTCACATCTTCAGTTACAGCTTTTTTACTTTTAATATTTGTACTATTTACACGAAATGAATTGTCTGTAGTTTCAATGATACAACCTATGCTTTTCAATATTCTTTCTAAACATCGTACATCTTCAATCTCCGGTATATTATCTATGTAGCACTCGCCACTAGAAGCCATTAAGGCAGCAGGTAATATCGCAACTGCAGCATTTTTTGAACCACTGATCTGGATTTTACCATTAAGTGGTCTACCTCCATTAATAACTAATTTATCCATAATGAACCCACCCTCGCTAATACTTATTTTAGGTATATATAAAAAGATATAATCAAACTAACATGTGCTCCTTAAAGAATGCTCGCAAAGAAGGAAACCTAAAGGAGTGCGCAACACTAAAGAAGTCATGCAATTCTAAAGTATATAATAATGCACTAATGTATTATCGTATGCCTAAATGTATTTTCGGATACATCAATGTATTTTTGGATACATTACATCTAGAGTAAAGTTTATGCATTTTGTCATAAACATAATTATAACACAGAATAATTAGTAAGTTAAATTATATTTGTAAAATAATAAATGGTAATTTTATTATATGTTTTATAGGAATAAGTGGAACATATATTTTTGCAAAAAAGAAGCCATTACAATTGTATTGACTTCTTTTGCTGGTACTCCCAAAATGGGCCAATCTAATTTGTTTTATATTATTATTTTTTGAAGCTAGCACAATCAGTGCATTCAGGGGTTTTTGCAACAGGCTCATGCTTAATTACATCAATTTTCTCTAATGTACAGTAATTATCATCCATACAATGAAATTTGCATTCTGTTACATTACATCCAATACTATCATTATGTTCCATAAGTATACCTCCTAATATTTATTATTTGTAACATGTTCATACTACTTATATAGTTTTAGTAAAACATCAAATAATATACATACTGATTTTATAAACTTTAATGTTTTTAACATACATTATATGTTATTATAGAAATGTAGGTTTATAAATAAATTAACATATGCCGAAAGGACGATAAATATGAAATACTATTTAGTAGCACTTCTTGATAAGGACTCTCAAGAAATAATTGAAACCATGCAAAAAAGTATTTGCCAAAAGTATAGACTATATAAAAATATTCCAATGTTGCACATAACCCTTGAAATCTTAGATGATCCAGATATAAATTATTTAACAGAAGTACTAAGTGATGTTTTAAAGCACTATAAAAAGTTTAGAGCAGAAGTTAGTGGAGTTATTTGCTTTGATCCTCCCTACAAATCAGTGAACCTAAAGGTAGAAAACAAAGGTTATATTTATAGGCTAATAAAAGCAGTAAATTCTACATTAAAGGCTAGGGGTTTTAAGGTAAGAGAAGAGATTGAAAATTGGGATATTCATATTTCCTTAGCTAACACAAATTATGCTATAAGGGAATGGACCAACAATGAGTATAATATGGCCTGTGAAACAACAAAAGATGAGGGCTTTTATAAATTAGTAAAAATTGAAAAAGTAGAGCTATGGAAACCAATAAATAACAAAAAAGAAATGGTAGTAAAATCCTTTCCTTTAAGGGATTCTAGCATATTAGGATAAAAAGGTATCTGGATAAATTGATATTAAACTTATTTAAGTTTGGCATCAATTTATCCATTTTTTTATTATAAAAACCATTTCACATTAATTAAAGTCATATATATATAAACGCAATTAAAGAATAGAAGGAGGGTAAGGGTTTTGGATTTTGTTGAAAAGGTAAATCTAGCTAAAAAAGGTGATGATAACGCCTTTTATGAGCTTATAAATGATAGAAAAGCTATCCTTTATAAAATGGCGTATGCATATGTGAAAAATAAGGAAGATGCAGTAGATATTGTTAGCGATACCATATATAAAAGTTATATTTCAATTAGGAAACTAACGGAACCTTCTTTTTTCAATTCCTACGTTACTAGAATCTTGATCAATACATCATTAGATTTTATTAGGAAGAATAAAGCAATGATAAGTCTAGAAGATAAGGATTATCCATTACTAGGAATTCTAGGTAAAGTAGAGGAAGGGGATAAGGAGGCTGTACTTGATCTTTATAAAGCGGTGGATAAGCTTGATGAGAAATGTAAAACTACCGTAATTCTAAAATATTTTCAAGATATGACAATAGTGCAGGTGGCAGAAATAATGGAGTTACCAATTGGTACAGTAAAAACTTACCTACATAAAGCCTTAAAGGAATTAAGATTGGATTTAAGCCTTGAAGCTAATATTTAATAAGGAGGAATAGTTATGGACAATAATGAAAAGATTAAATTATTAAAAGAAGAGTATGAAAGTAAAGAGCCTCCTAAGGAACTAGATTTCGCTATAGAGACAGCTATAAAAAGAGGAAGAAAATACAAATCAAATATAAAAAAGAAATGGGCTGGACTAGTAGCTGCAGCAAGTATAATTTTTATTTGTACCTTAAGCCTGTCAGGCAGTATACCCGGTTCATCAAAAAAAGCTACACTAACAACTAATAAATCTGTCGTTATGGATGTAGCTTCAACTAGTTCTCTCCCTGTGGTTGGAACTAAAGGCAATTTAACCTCTTTATTAGCTAAAGTTCAAGGGCAAGGATCTATGCAGGATGGGGGAATAGAGGATTCTAAAAGCATGTCTATAGCTCCTAAGACTACTCAGTCAACTAATACAGTAGATTCAAATTTAAATAAAAATTATTCTCAAACGAATCTTCAAGTAAAGGGAGTGGATGAAGGAGACATAGTTAAAACGGATGGAGCTTATATATATGAGCTATCTAACTCTAAGCTACAAATTGTAACTGCTACACCTACCTCTATGGCCATAGTTAAAGAAGTTAAATACTCCGATGACTTTCAACCTACTGAATTGTACTTAAAGGATAATAAACTAATAGTTATAGGCACAAATCAGATTCCTTTTGTTAATAGTGATAAAGCAAAGCAAAATGTTGATTCAAAAAACTTTCCTAAAACAGTCTTAGGAACAAAAGCTATAATTTATGATATTGAAGATAAGAGTAATATTAAAAATATAAAAGAAGTGGAAATCGGAGGCAATTATACATCCTCTAGACTTATCGACAATGAACTATATATGGTGGCAAATCAAAATAATAACTTTTATTATCCTATTATAGCAAAAAAGGACTATAGCCCAGATAATGTTAGAATTTTATCCGTTCAACCCGTATACAAGGATAATTCGAAGGATAAAACTTACAAATTGTTAGACTATGATAAAATTTATTATATGCCAAATGATATAGAAGCCAATTATATAAATACTGCTTCAATAAATTTAAACAATATATCCGAGGAAGTTAAAATAAGTGCAACCTTAGGTTATGGTAACAATGTATATGTAGATGATAAAAATATGTATATTGCTGGAAATAGCTATAATTCATCAAAGGAGGGTAGTTATACTGTTAAGACCAAAATTTATAAATTTTCCCTAGGCAAGGGTAATGTTACTTCAGTAGGTATTGGGGAAGTGCCAGGAACAATATTAAATCAATTTTCTATGGATGAGTATGATAATTATTTTAGGATAGCAACTACTCAGGTAACCGTTGGAGATTTAACAAACAATGTATATATACTAGATGATAAGTTGAATTTGGTTGGGTCTGTAACTAAAATAGCCAATGGTGAAAAAATATACTCCACTAGATTTATAGGAAATAAGCTTTATATGGTTACCTTTAAAAATACAGATCCTCTTTTTGTTGTAGATTTAGCAAATGTAAGAGAACCTAAAATATTAGGGGAGCTTAAGATACCAGGCTTTAGTAATTATTTAGAACCCTATGATGAAAATCATATAATAGGGTTTGGTAAGGATGCCGAGGATCAAACAATCATCAGCCAAAACACTATCACACAAAGTTCTGATGGGAACAGTGCAGCTGGTAACCCTGTGGATAGTACGATTTCCATGTCAAAGGGCTTCAAAATGGCTCTTTTTGATATAAGTGATGTAACAAAGCCTATATTGGAATTCTCTGTTTCACTAGGGGACCATGGTACTTATTCTGAAATATTAAATAATCACAAGGCTTTACTTTTTTCAAAGGAAAAAAATATAATAGCATTTCCTATAACTATTATGGAAACAAAGGACAATTACTCTTCAAAGGAAGTGTTCCAAGGAGCCTATGTGTATTCCTTAGATTTGAATAAGGGCTTCAATTTAAGGGGAACAATAACTCACAAGGCAGACGGCATTAAGGATTACTCTGCCGATATTCAGAGGATATTATATATAAAGGATGATTTATATACTTTATCTAACAGCTATATAAAGGCTAATTCTATTATGGATTTAACGGAGGTTGGAAAAGTAAAAATTAACTAAATTTAAATGGGAGCTTTTAGCTCCCATTTAAATTTACAATTTTCCTCCACAAGCAGGACAGAAAACTGAGTTTTTAGATATTTCTTTATTGCAAAGTTTACATAGTCTCATATCTTTTAATTTAAGGATTTTTTTATTTAAATGTTCAATTTTTTTACTAGTCTCTTCTAC